>JBEKGQ010000083.1:0-14497 GCA_050012715.1 Polyangiaceae bacterium | reverse complement strand
CTCATCGACACCGGCGACTTCTACGGGATGGGTGACAACGAGATGCTCGTCGGGCGCGCGCTCGCCGGCAGCCGGCGCGACAAGGTGCAGGTCTCGGTGAAGTTCGGCGCGATGCGCGATCCGGCCGGACAGTTCGTCGGTATGGACATGCGCCCGGTGGCGGTGAAGAACTTCGCCGCGTACAGCCTGAAGCGCCTCGGGATCGTGGCGATCGACGTCTACCGTCCGGCCCGGGTCGATCCGCAGGTGCCGATCGAGGACACCGTCGGGGCCATCGCGGACCTCGTCAAGGCGGGGTACGTGAGGCACATCGGGCTCTCGGAGGCAGGCGCCGACACCATTCGCCGCGCCCACGCGGTGCATCCCATCGTCGACCTCCAGATCGAGTACTCGCTCGCGAGCCGCTCGCCGGAGGACAAGATCTTCCCGGTGCTCCACGAGCTCGGCATCAGCGCGACGCTCTACGGCGTCTTCTCGCGCGGCCTGCTCAGCGGCAGCAAGCCCGCCGGCCCGCGCGACTTCCGCGCCCACATGCCGCGCTTCGCCGGTCAGGCCGCCCAGGAGAACGAGGGGCTCGTCGAGAAGCTCCGCGCGTTCGCCGGTCGCGTCGGGCGCACGCCGGCGCAGGTCTGCGTCGCCTGGGTGCTCGCGAAGGAGCCCGCGCTCGTCCCCATCCTCGGCGCCCGCACGCCCGCGCAGCTCGACGCGTTCGACGCGGCGGACCGGCCGCTCACCGCCGACGAGATGGGCGAGCTCGAGCGACTCCTTCCGCGGGACGCCTTCAAGGGAAGCCGCTACGCCGAGGCGCAGATGGCGCACCTCGACAGCGAGCGCTGACCGGACCCCCGTCGTGCAGGCGACTCAGGGCTGGGTCGCCTGCCGGACGATCGCGTAGACCTGCTCCAGCCCGGTCGTCGGGTCGAGCACGAACTCGCTCGTCTCGTTGGCGATGTTGCCGTAGTCACCGCCGTCGAGCTTCGTCGTCTGGCTCGGATCGGCGCGGTTCACGTCGGCGACCACGTCCGAGATCGTCTCGAACGGCGCCGCCGTGGTCACGGTCGCCGACGTCACCATGTTCGTCATCAGCGTCCCGAGCACCCGGTTCGGGTCCCGCGTCGACCAGCACGCGTTCGCCGTCGCGCCCGGCTGCTCCGCGAAGATGGCCGACAGGACGCGCACCCCGGCGTCGACCATGCCGCGCCGCACGACGTTGCCGTTGGCGTCGAGGACGGGGGCGGCCGCGCTGAGGGCGAGCACCTGCTCGACCGGCTGGAAGTTCGTGTCGTCCTGCAGCCACTGGAGAAGATCCGCCGCCGCGGTGAGCGTTCCGATGCGCGCGTCGTTCCCCGACCCGTCGTCGATGAGGTACCCGAGCATCAGCTCGAGCTCGGTGCGCGCGTTGGTGTCCTGCCGGAGCGAGTCGATGAGATCGACCACCGCCGCGTACGACGGCCCGGACAGCGTGGTGCTCAGCGACGACGTCAGCGTCTGCCGGGCCCACGTGCACGGCTGGGCGAACCCGGGGCACTGCGCGAAGCTCTGCTCGCGCAGCGTCTCGAGGATGGTCGGCAGGATCGTCACGATCGTCGGGTCCTGGAACTGCGCCGAGGAGCCCTGGCCGTTCACGGTGAGGAACGTGTCGACGAAGGCCGACCGCGCGTCGAGCCAGAGCGCCTGCCGGCCGGCGTCGTTCGGGTACTGCGTCGCGTAAGTGGTGAACGCGGTGTCGATGTTGTCGAACGCGTCGACCAGCAGATCGATGGGCGCGATGGGATCGGTCCGCGTGCCGTCGTTCCGGAGCGACAGCGTGTTGCCCTGCCGGTCGGTGAGCCCGGGCGTCCGCGTCGGGTCGAACATCAGCTCCGCGGCCTGCGCCACGGCGTGGACCCCGTCGATGGTCGTCGTCGACGTGCAGAGGTGGCTCGAGGGGTCGTACGTGTTGCAGTGCGGGACCTGGATGACCGAGAGGGCCTCGAGCAGCCCCTGGATGCGCTCGAACGGCGTGTCGTTCACGATGTCCGCGAGCATCGGCTCGTAGCGCACCAGGCCGTCCTGCGAGCACCAGCGACCGTTGGTCTTCGGTTGCGTCGGATCGCACTCCTGCGTCGTCTGCTGGTTGTCGGCCCAGTGAAGGTGCAAGACGTCGAAGAGGTTCGCGAAGAGCAGCGCGGCCTGGTGGGCGTCGAAGGCCGCGGCGAGGGGCTGGAGCGAGGGCACGAAGCCCAGCTCGTCGACCGGGAAGAGCGCGTTCGGGTCGCGCGCGCGCAGCACGTCCTCCACCGTCGTGCAGCTCCGCAGGGGGAACACGGTCCCGTCGGGCGCGGTGAACGAGTCGAGTGGGCAGACCATCGACTCGATCGGGTTGATCGTGTCGGAGAGGAACGTCGAGGTCGTCGCGTTCGCCGGGTTCGTGTCCGAGGGCAGCCCCGGGTAGGGCGTGTTGAAGTAGAGCAGGCGCGCGAACCCCGCGAGGTCGGGGTTCAGCGAGAAGCCCTGGACGCCCGAGAGCTGCTGCAGGAACGCGTTCGCCCCGCCCACGAGGGACGCGAGCGACGAGTTCATCAGCGCGTTCAAGCATGGATCCCGCACCGTCAGCGTCGCCTTGTTCAGGAGGACGTCGAGGAGCAGGTTCATCACGTTCTGGTAGCCGAAGATGTCGCACAAACCGAGGTGCGACGGCGCGGTGGAGCCGACGATGCCGCAGAGGAGCGGCGTGTACACGGGGTCCGTCGGGTAGATGAAGCTCACGTTCACGCCGGCGAGGGTCACGTTGATGGGGACCGTCGCGCCGTCCTTCGTGCAGATGGCGAGGCCGTTCGTGTCGTGGAGGAGCGAGAGGAACTTCTGCATCTCGCTCTTGTTGGTGCCGCTGTCCGGCATCGTGCGATCGACCGGCGTCACGAACGCGAGCGTCGATTGCCCGGGGACGGTGAGGTTCACCGCCGGTCCGTTGAGGTCGTTCGTGTTGTAGGAGACGTTGTCCTTGTCGATGAAGTAGGTGGCGAGCGCCGGCTCGAGCCCGAGCGTCGGCATCTGCATGACCGCGCGGAGGATGTCCTCGAAGAGCCCCTCGGTGTGCGCGACGGTCGCGAGCTGCACGAAGAGGTCGTCCCAGAACGTCGCCGTCGGGGGCAAGTAGGCCTCGGGGTGCTGGTTCGCGATGTTCTTCACCTCGAGCGCGAGCCCTACGAAGCTCGCGAGCTGCTCGGGATGGTTCGTCGCGAGCTGCTGGGCCACCGCGAACAGATCGTCCATCTCCGGGGTCCCGAGGACGGAGCCGAGCGCGTAGGTGAGATCGGCGATGGGCGACGTCTCCGGGTGGAACGCGCGGTAGGGCACGGTGACGGGCGTCGTGCCGAGGCCGGCCGGCGGCGGGGACGAATTTCCCAGCTGCCAGTCGGTGACCTGACGCGGATCCGGCGGGTACGTCGCGGTCGACGTCGCGGTGGTGTCGCGCCCTCCGGACAGCACCGGGAGCGCCGCCATCAGGTTCATCGCCGTCTCGAGCTTCTGGGTCGGATCGGCCTGGAAGTAGGGCTCGATGTCCCGCGCGACGTCGGCGAGGAACGTGTCGTGGACGCCCACGTAGTTGTAGACGAGCGGCCCGCCGTCACCCTGCAGGGCGCGCGAGTACGAATCGCGCGGTCCGTTCACGCCGTCGGTCGAGAAGAACGGCGACGGCGGCGTCGATCCGTCGCTCGTCACGAACTGACCGAGCGCGTTCACGTCGGGCAGGCCGTCACCGTCGGCGTCGACGAAGGGTGCCGGGACCTGGCCGGTCACCAGCGGCACCGAGGCGTATCCGCGCGGGTCCCGGCTCACCACGTAGGTGGGGTTCCCGGTCGAGAAGGCCGCGTTCTCGGTGAGCCCCACGAGCCGCACCGACTCGAGGAAGGAGCGCGGACGCGCGAGCACGAGGCGCCCGTTGAGGGCGGGGTCCGGCGTCGACGTGAGCAGCGACAGCGGAGGCGTCGTGCTCGGCGTGCGCAGCTCGTTGTAGAGCACGAGCTGCGACTGCGTGAACGCCTCGCCCCCGGGCGCGGGAGCGTCCGCGAGCAGCACGCCGAAGACGGCGCGCGACATCTCGACGAGGCGTGGGTAGGCGAGCGCCGGCCGCGCGACGCCGACCGCCAGCGGCAAGGGCCGGTATCCCTGCCGTGCGTCGACGCGGGCCAGCGCGTCCTGCAGATCGGGATCGGCCTTCACCTCGTTCATCACGTCACCCAGCGCGCGGGTGGCGAAGGGGATCGTGTCGTCGTTGTAGAGATCGACGATGCGCGCGAGGAGCGCCGAGAACTCCTTCTGCAGCGAGAGCCGGCCGCTCGAGTCGGCGTCGGCGGCGTCGGGATCGGGGCACTCGCCCTGGGCGAGCGGGAGCTCGGGGATGGTCGTGGCGGGCAGGGTGGTGTCGAAGGCCGCGACGAGCTCGATGCGATCGCGGGCGAGGGCCTCCACCCGCGCGACGTCGAGGGCACGGTGCTGCTGCTGGACGGCGAGGCTGACGGGCTGACCCGCCGGCGTCGTCGTCGCGGTGAGCGGCGGGAGCAAGGACTGGTCGACCTTGGTCGCATAGTTGCCGTTCGCGTCCGGGTTGCACACGGCCTGGAAGGAAGCGCCCGTGACGTCCTCCCGCAGCGCCTGCGCGCCGACGCGTTCGCACAGGACCGAGTAGAGCTCGGCCCCGAACGTCCCCCTCGGGGGCGTGACGCGGGCGGTGCTGAAGTCGGAGCAGCCCGTGCCGACGAGGGGCAGGGCGAGCCACGCGAGCATGCAACGGCGGTTCATCGGCGTGGCCCTCGCGCGCCGTCGAGGAAGATGCGCACCGCGTCATCGAGGACGGTCGCGAGGCGCGGACGCGGGCGCCACGACCAGGCCAGCGTGGCGGAGAGGACGTTCATCAAGAACACGTTGGCCATCACCGGGGCCCGCATCGTTCCCGTCATTTCACCGGTCTCGGTGGCCAGCTTGAACCGGCCCGAGAGCGCGACGAGCACGGTGGCCTGCTCCTTCGTCCGGCCGCTCGTCGAGGCGGCGCGAACCGCCACCGCCGCGACGGCGGGGAAGAGCGGGGCCTCGCGCTCCCATTCCCGGCAGAACGCGGCCGAGAACGCCTCGAGCACGGCCGCGAGCGGCGCCCCGCGAGGAAGCTCGCGCACCGCGGTGGCGATCCGTCCCTCGGCCTCGTCGTACACCTCGGCGACGGCGTGCTCCTTCGTCGGGTAGTGGAAGTACACCGTCCCGCGACTCACCCCGGCGAGGCGGGCGATCTCGTCGACCCGCGCGTCGGCCAGGCCGTCACGGCGGATGAGCGCGAGCGCCGCGTCGCGGACGCGCCGACGCGTCTCCTCGCGCTGGCGGTCGCGCTCGGTCAGAACCTCCCCCACCTGACCCGACGGAACGACGGCCACGGGTGCCCTCCGCTACAGGACCATTTGATTGACACACGTCACTGACACCTGTCAACGAAACCCACCGGGGAGATTCCTTCGAGACGCCGCCTTCGATGGACCGGTAGTGAAACACGTTCTAGTGTGCTCGCCTCGTCTCGTTCTCCTCCTCTGCATGTGCATCAAGCGTCCGGCGCTCGCCGCCCTGATCGTGCTCCTCAGCACCGCCGCCACCGGGAGCGCGCGGGCGGCTGGCCTCTACTTCTCGGACCGGGGCGTGCGTCCCATGGGTCGCGCGGGGGCGTTCGTCGCGGGCGCCGATGATCTCGGGGCCATCTGGTACAACCCCGCCGGCCTGGCCGACGCGGGCACGAGCTTCCTCTTCGACATGTCGTGGCTCGACTTCAACGTGTCGTACACGCGGGAGCTCCAGGTCGTCGACGCCGGCGGCGCCTACCAGCGCTTCTCGTCACCCACCGTCACGGGGAGCACGCCCATCCTGCCCCTGCCGACGCTGGCCGCGTCGTACAACTTCGGCTCGCGCAAGGAGTGGACGCTCGCGGGCGGCGTGCTCGCGCCCTACATCGCGCTCACCGCGTATCCCGCGACCGTGGACGGGCAGCCCTCGCCGGCGCGCTACGCGATGGGCTCCTACAACGGCTCCATCGCCGCCATTCCCGGCGTGTGGCTCGCCTACAAGCCCATCGAGGAGCTCCGCTTCGGGCTCGGAGCGCTCGCCTTCGTCGGCAAGTTCCAGTCGACCATCACCTTCAACGCGAACCCGCAGGATCGCCTCCTCGGCGCCCCCGAGGAGCCCGACTACGACGCCGCCGCCCAGCTGAACATCAGCCCCATCTTCGCGCCCTCGGCCAACGGTGGGGTCACCTACGTGCCGGACGAGCACATCCGGTTCGGCGTGAGCGGGCAGCTCCCGATGGTCATCAATTCGCCGGCCACGATCACGATGGCCATGCCCACGAGCGTCGTCTTCGACGGAGCGTCGCAGGACGGGACCCACGCGCGCGTCCGGTTCGTCCTCCCCGCGGTCTTGCGCGCCGGCATCGAGGTCCGTCCCATCACGGACCTCCGCGTCGAGGTGACGTACGTCCGCGAATTCTGGTCCGAGCAGCAGTCGATCCAGATCACCCCCGAGGGCATGAGCCTCGACGGCATCGCCGGCATGCCCCCCAAGGTCTACATCCCGCCCATCACGATGCCGCGCGACTTCCAGGACGCGCAGTCTTTCCGCCTGGGCGGCGAGTACAAGTACGACGTCGGCGGCTACAAGCTGGGGACGCGCGCCGGCGTGAGCTACGAGACGAGCGCGGTGCCGCCCGCGTACCTCAACCTCAGCGCGCTCGACTTCGTCAAATGGACGGCGTCGCTCGGCGGGAGCCTGTACATCGGGCGGCACTGGCGCTTCGATGGCGTCTGGGCGCACACCTTCGCGCAGACCGTCTACGTCGACCCGAACATCGCCAAGATCCCGCGCATCAACCCCATCTCCGGCAACGCCCCGTTCGAGCCGGTCAACGGCGGGACGTACAGCGCGAGCGCAGACCTCTTCGGTGTGGGATTCAACTATCTGTTCTGAGTCTGTTTCTGAGTCGGAAAGGCACGGGCATGGCAGCAGCAGCGAGGAAGTACCTGGGTGCGAGCGTGGTGGGGGTGATGACGGCGCTGGCCCTCGCGCCGGGGCGGGCTTCGGCCGATGGTCCGGTGTGCAGCGGGTGGGACGTCGAGTACGCGCTCAACGGTCAGCTCAAGATCACCGACACGACGCTGGGGGCGGGGGATGGCGTGCACAACGTCGGGCCGGGCCGCGCCGTCATCCACTTCGACGATCGCGGCGGTAGCCCCGGCGGTCACGCCAAGCTCACCGCGTACAGCATGCATTCGCACGTCACGGTCACGTCGAAGGCGGTCTTCGCCAGCGCCACGGTGGTCACCGATACGGACAGCCGCGCGATCCCCGAGGGGAGCGGCGTCGTCACCGAAGGCAACCTCGCCGACCACACCCTGACCTGGTCGGGCCCGGTCCGCTCCTACAAGACCGACGGGACGATGACGTGCGACGGCTCGCTCTGCGGCAAGTTCGGCGCCCCGCCCGCCGGCGCCTCGGAGGTGCACCTCGGGCCGCGGCCGTTCCAGCCGCCGCCGTTTCAGTTCGGCGGGGACATGAAGACCTTCTCGATGGGCTTCGTCCAGACCACCCACGCCGACTCCCCCAAGCAGACCACCTTCGAGGCGGTCGCCGGCCGCGAGACCAAGCGGACTTGCGTCCCCTGACGCCCTCGCGCGGGCTCAGTCGTCGATCACCTCGCCCGTGATCATGCGCCAGGCTTCGCGGCGGAGCTCGTTGTGGCCCGTCGTGTTCGGGTGGATGCAGTCGGTGTAAAACCAGTTGGCCTTGCCGTTGAACCCGTGGCCCGCGAAGAGGCTGTGAATGTCGAAGAGGTAGTCCCCGGAGTGCGCCGCGATCGCCTGCGTGATGATCGCGTTCCAGTCGGAGAAGACCGACTGATCGAGCGACGACGTCACGGTGTAGTCGGGGCAGAGCACGCCCCCCTTGCTCCAGTCGCCCTGGCCGTCCGTCGCGTCGTAGATGTTCGCCTCGAGGATGTAGAGCTTGCCCGTCCCGAGGCGGCCCGGAGCGGTGAGGGCGTCGAGATCAGCCTTCAGGTTGGCGGTGAACTGCGTCTTCTCCGGTCCGTCGAGGCCGAGGACGGCGTCGCCCGCGTGGTCGTTCAGATCGTTGCCGCCGATGGTGATCGTGATGAGGATGTCGCCCGGATACGAGGTCCCGAGGTTCGTGATCTGGTCGCTCATCAGCGGCGCGCCGGCGGTCGTCGAGTCGTTCGGGTAGGTTGCCGTGATCGAGCCCGCCACGGCGGCGTGCACGTACTGGATGTTCGGGAACTTCGTGGCGAGATCGTGCCCCTGGAAGGCGGGGTACATCGTGTCGTCGTTCTGGTGGAGCAGATCGTAGAAGAAGGGTCCCGACCCGCCGCGGTCGGAGATCGAGTCCCCGAGCACGATGTACGTGCCGAAGTTTGCGGCCGTGGCCACGGGGGGCGTGCTCAGGAGCCCGGAGGAGGCCTCCGCCTCCTCGCCAGCCTCCGTCACGGAGGCCTCCTCGACGTTCCCTCCGTCGGCGGTGGTGGTGGACCCGGGCGGGGCGTCCCCGGACGAGGCCTTCGAGCCGCCGCAGGCGACGGCGAGGGCCGGGGGGCAGGCGAGGAGGAGGAGGGCAAACGCGGTGAACCTGGGGGATGTGGGGGAGCGCACGCCCTGCCTCTACGATTGCCGCCCGCGCGTGCGGCGTCTCCCGAGCGTCAAGGCCGTCGATTTCAGCTCGTTTCAGACGAGGGACTGGATGTTTCCATCGGAGACATCCGGGTCTCTCCCACCGGGTCGGCGAAGGCTCCCTCAACGCGCGCAGCGGATGCCCGTGTTGGAGCCGCCGGACGTGGGCGACATGCCGCTGCGATAGCCGTCGTCGAGGTTCGGCGGCGGATCCATCCACGAACCGCCGCGGTAGACGCGCTCCTCGCTGGCCGAATTCGTGCTCACGCAGTTGGTGCAAGGATTGGGATACGAGCCGAAGAAGTCCATCGTCGGCTCGAGCATGCTGCCGGCCATGTCGGCCTGGCCGTACAGGGCCTCTCCCTTGGTGAACGAGCCCACCGCGAGCGGGCCGCTCGACGGGGTGCACGGCCCGGGGCCGCCGTCCGGCTCCATCGTCCCCCCCATGCCCACGCAGTCGTACCAGGCGAAGGTCGAGTCGATCTGCGGCGGCCCGACCAACCAGGGGAAGACCCGCTGCGCGGTGCCCCCGCCGGCGACGAAGTTCCACTCCGCTTCCGTAGGCAGGCGACTTCCGTCCCACGCGCAGAACTGGAACGCGAGGTACCAGTCGACGCAGTTCATCGGGAGGTGGGCCGTCGTCGGCGAACCGGACGCCGGCGCGAAGGGCTGCCCGCAGGCGGTGGTGATGGAGGTCACGCTCGAGACGAGGGCCGACTGCGACGCCGGGTAGGGCCACGTCGATTGCCAGCCGGTGCCGGTCACGGGCGGGTAGCCGCCCGAGCCCGTCGTGGGCTGGGCGCCGCCGTACGCCGCGATGAAGCTCTCGAAGCGCTCGACGGTGACCTCGAACTTGTCGAGCGCGAAGTACCCGGCGAGCGTCGCCGGGTTCGACATGTCCATGTAGTTCATGCCGTCGAAGCTCCGGTAGTAGGTGACGCCGGAGTCCCCCGCCGGGATCGTGATGCTCGCGCAGCAGTCCTCGTTTCCGCCGGGGCCGCACGTCTTCGCCAGGCCCACGCAGCTCGGGGGTTCGGCGCACACGCCGCTCGGGCTGCAGTAGCCGGCGGAGCACTGCCACCCGAAGGTGCACCCGCCCTCGACGGGCCCGTCGCCGGCGTCACCGGCGTCGCTCGCGCCGCCTCCGCCCGCTTCGCTGGCGTCCCCCCCGGCTTCACTCGCGTCGGCCCCACTCGCGGCGTCGCTCGTCGTGCCCGCGTCACCCGAATCGACCGCGGCGTCCGCTCCGCCTTCGGCGTCGCCCATCGCGTCCGCCGCCGTCTCGCTGCTGGTCGAATCACTGATCGCGTCGATCGGGGCGTCGGCGGTGCCATCGGGAGATGCCTCGACGGTGGAGTCCCCCTGGGAATCCGCCTGGGCGTCGTTCTGCGCGGCGCCTTCCGCCGTCGCGTCGCTCCCTCCGTCCCCCACGATGTCCAGGCCGGTGATGCCCGAGACGAGCTGGCACGCGCCGACCGCGGCCGCAGCGATGACCAACCCGGCGCGGCCGAAGGCGTGCCATCGCCTCATCCCGCCGAGACTACACGCGCTCCGGTCGGCCGGTCACGCGCGGCTTCCGGAGAGCGCGCTCTCCACGTCCGCCCGCAGGCGCTCCGCCGCCTCGTCCGCCGGCACGCCGATCGCGGCCAGGGCCTGCTCGAGCAGCGCGCGTCGCTGCGCCTCGTCGCCGGCGAGGGACGCGAAACCGAGGGCCGCCTCGGCCAGGACGTCGGCGCGCCCGTAGGTTCGCGCCAGGATGGCCGCGTCGAGGAACGCGTCCCGCCCTTCGTCCCGCTGATCGGCGGCCTTGCGGGCGCGGGCGAGCCCGAGCTGGACGTCCACCCGCCGGGCGTCGTTGTGCGTGAGGAGCGCGAGGGCGTGGGCCGCCTGCTGCAGGTGCTTCGCGGCCTCGCGATGACGGCCGACCTGGGACTCCTGCTCCGCCGCTCGCATGGAGAGACCGGCGGCCCGCTCCGGATCGCCCCCCGGCAGCGCGCGCGCGAAGTGGTCGGCCAGCTCGGTGACGTGCGCGTCGATCGCGTCGCCGTAGTGAGCGAGGAGCCTCTCGCCCACCACCTGGTGCCGCGCGGCGCGCTCGGCGCTCGACTGGCGCTTGTAGAGGACGTCGCGGACCAGGGTGTGGGCGAAGCGATACAGGCCCTCCTTGGACAGGCAGACGACGTTGGCGCGGATCGCCTCGTCGAGGCTGTCGAGGAGCGCCTCGGGAGCTCGACCGCTCACGACTCCCAGCTTGGCCAGCGGGAAGTCGCGCCCGAGCAGGGCGGCGAGCGTCAGGACGTCGCGGCCGGCATCGGTCATCGTCTCGAGGTGCCGGAAGATGGTCTCGATGATCCCCTGCTGCAAATCCATCGTGCTCGTCATCTCGTGTGCCGTCGCGAGGAGAGCGCGGTCGGCCCACTCGGTCTTCAGCAGCTGCTCGGCGTAGAGCGGGTTTCCGCCCGACCGCTCGAACATCGCCTTGGCGAACGCGCTCGACGGCGGGGTGCCGCTCGAGACCTCGACGAAGCGCGCGATCTCGTCGAGCGACAAGCTCCGGAGCGGGATGGACAGACTGTTGGCCTGGCCGATGAGCCCTCCGAAGGCGTGGCCGAGCGGGTCGCGCTGCAGCGCCGAGTCGCGGTAGGTGCCGACGACGAGCACCGCGCTCTTGCGGATCTCGCGCGCGAAGAACTCGAGGAGCTTCAGCGAACGCTCGTCCGCCCAGTGGAGGTCGTCGAGCAGCACCACGATGGGGCGCACGTGCGACGCTTCGTCGAAGTGGCGCGTCACCGCGTCGAAGAGCGTGAACTGGGCGGTGCCGGTGGCGACCGCCTCCCCCGCGAGCACGGCGGCGAACGGCGCGAGGGTCTCGTCGCCCAGCTGCCTCTGTCGCGCCAGGGAGCGCAGCAGCTCCGCCCACAGCCAGAAGGGCGGAGCCGGGGGCGTCTCGTGGGCGTGCGCCGCCAGCACGGTGGCGCCAGCGGCCCGGGCCCGTCGTGCGATCTCCTCGGTCGTCCGCGTCTTGCCGATGCCGGCCTCGCCGGAGAGCCACACCAGGCTGCCTCGCCCCGCGACCGCATCCTGGAGACGAGCCGTCGCCGCGGCGAGGCACGCCTCCCGGCCGACGAAGGTCGAGTCGGGGGCCGCGCTCGCGCCGGCCTCGGGCGCGGCGGCCGAGTCTCTCTCCGTCACCGGCGCGGTGAAGCGAAACCCTCGTCCGCGGACGGTCACGATGATCTGCTGGAGGTCGTCGCCGATGGCGCGCCGTGCCTCGAGGACGACGCGCGAGATCGACGCCTCGCTGACCGTCACGTCGGGCCAGATGGTGTCCATCAGCTCGCGCTTGAGGACGACGCGATCCGGCGCCCGCACGAGGAGAAAGAAGAGATCGAGCACCTTGGGCTGCACGGGGACCTTGCGGCCCGCGCACCGGAGCTCGAACCGGCGCTGGTCGAGCTCGTAGTCCCCAAAGGCGTAAACCATCGGCCCGATGATGCCTCCCGCATCGCCCCACGGTCACGCGGGATCTGTCGCCGGCCCGGTCCTGCTTCATCCGTGGGAGTATTCGCACCGCTACTGCACGACCGTGGCGCAGTACCCGTTGATGCACTGCAGGCCCGACCCTCCGCAGCAGTCCGCCGTCGTCGTGCACTTGTCGTCCGCGTTCGAGCACCCCATCGGGGTCCCGCAGGAGCCGCCGTTGCAGGCGCCGCCGCAGCAGTCGATGCCGCTCGTGCACGACTGCCCGCTCGGCTTGCACGGCGAGAGCGTGGCGAACGCGCGGATGTTGCCGCTCGCGAGCTCCTGCCCCGGCAGGTAGAAGGCGGCGTGGCTGGCGTCGATGCCGGGCGTGCCGCCGATGGTGATGGCGCTGACCCAGATCTTCTTCGAAGGCGGGTTGTCGTTCGGGTCGACGAGCGTGTTGCCGTAGTTGCGGCGGCTCGTGAAGAACACCCAGAAGTACCCGCCCGCGGCCACCGGGCTCACCGTCGGGTAGAAGCTCAGGTGCTCGTCACGCGCCGCGTAGGGCAGGTACGTCGTCCCGTTCGGGAGCAGGCCGTTGGCGGCGTCGAGCGCGTGGGCGACGTTGGTCGCCAGGTCGACGAGGTAGAGGTCCCCCTGCGCGACGTCGTTGGCCGGCGGATCCGTCGAGCTCGCGAAGTTCGCCGAGCTGCCGACGAAGAAGACGACCGACTTGGAGTCCGGCGTGAAGAACGGCCACCCGGGGTAGAGCGTCGTGTCCTTGAAGACCTGCGTCGCGTTCGAGAACGTGTTGGTCGACGCGTCGAAGTCCATGACGACCAGCGTGTGGCCGCCCCCGTTGTCGGTGTCGTTGAAGACGACCTTCGTCCCGTCCGGCGAGAACGACGGCATCATCGCGTGCGTCCCCGAGAGGCCGCTGAACGGGATCGTCGCGCCCGTGCTCGGGTCGTACATCTGGCTCGCCTTGGGCCCCTCCATGCCCGGGTTGTCGCCCGGTCCGGCGGGAAAGACGGCGCCGGTCTGCCCGGGTTGTCCGTCCGTGAGCAGCCGCGAGCCGTCGGGGAAGACCGCGCTGAAGCCCCAGTCGTCCGTCTTCACCGTGGCGAGCGGCGACGCCGGGTTCGGCACCGGCGTCTGGAGCAAGTTGTACGACTCGCTCTGGATGAGCCCCCCGGGGTACTGGTGGCGCTGCGCGACGATCATCGCGCCGTTGGCGGAGAGCGAGTGGCACGAGATGCACGGCCCGGTGGGCGACATCCCGGCGATGACGAGAAACGGCGTCGGCTTGCTCGCGCCCGGCTGGATGACCATCACCGCGCCGTGGTTGTTCACCTGGGGCGAGGTGTACGTGTTGTAGTAGACGACGCCCTTGAGGCTCCCGAGCGCGAAGGTCCACGACTCGGAGATCGGGCCGCTCACGGTGGTCCCGACGATGGTGGTCAGCTCGACGGTGAGCGGATCGTTCGCGCCGTTGCTCTGCGCCCACGCGGTGGTCCACACCGTGTCGGGGATGGGAAGCTGCTGCGGGCTCGTGCTCCCGAAGCAGCCCTTGTAGTCGAAGAGGCTCGAGTGAAGATGCACGTACACGCCGTCGGCGCCGCCCGACTGCGGCGTCCACTGCAGGACCGGAGCCGCGAGGCCGCCGGGGAAGATGGTCTTGTCGTAGGGGTAGAGCCACGTCATCGCCGGGTCGACCGGGCCGCCGGCCTGCAGCGACGTGCCCATCGCGGCGCTGACCGGGCCGGGGCAGTCATTGATCGTGACCGGCATCGTGGGCGTCGGGTGGCCGCCGTCGCCGAGCGGGGGAGCACTGCCGTCGTCGCCGAAGGAGTTGCCGCCGTCGCCGCTGCCGCTGGAGCCGCCGCCGTCGCTGCCGGGGCCGCCGCCGCTCGTGAAGGAGCTCTTGTTCGACGTGCCGCAGCTCGCGATGACGAGCGCGGCCGCGAGCGACACGGCCCAGGGGAGTCGCTTCATCGAGGTTTGCGGTACTCCGGCGAGGGACGGGGGGGCCGTCTTCCGTGCGTCTCGGGTGGCCGGAGGCTAGGTCGCGCGGTCGGCGACGGCGACGCGAAAGTGGCTCGTGAAGCGGCTCCGCGCGCGGCGGGGGACGTTGCCGGTCTTGTGCCCGACCGCGCGTCCCATGCAGACGAGGACCGCGGTGCGGCTGGCGTGGCCTTCTCGCATGGCTCGACCAATGTAGGGGCATCGACCAGGAAGAACAGTGCTCGACGAGCAGGCAGCGGTCGCGCCTCGTGCAGGCGCGGTCGTACGTCGTGCAGGCGCAGTCGTACGTCGTGCAGGCGCAGTCGTACGTCGTGCAG
>JBEKGQ010000082.1:0-14537 GCA_050012715.1 Polyangiaceae bacterium | reverse complement strand
CGGGACCGGGAGGCTCGCGCCGTTCACCCGCGTCGCGCCGGGGGTCACCTCGGTCGTCAGCGGCAGGAAGACGCGGAACGTGGTCCCCACCCCGGGCGCGCTCGTCACGTCGAGGAAGCCGCCGTGCTGCTGCACGATGCCGTACACCGTCGCCAGGCCGAGGCCGGTGCCCTCGCGCTTCGTCGTGAAGAACGGCTCGTAGATGTGGGTCAACGTCGCGGCGTCCATGCCGACGCCGGTGTCGGTCACCGTGACCTCCGCGAAGGAGCCGGCGCGCGCCCACGGGTGCTGGGTCGCGAAGGCGTCGTCGAGCTTCACCGCGCGCGTCCGGAGCGCGAGCTTGCCGCCGTCGGGCATCGCCTGGCGCGCGTTCGTGCACAGGTTGAGGAGCACCTGCTCGAGCTGGGTGGGGTCGGCCCGCACCGCCACCGTCTCGGGGTCGCGCTCCACGACGAGCTCGACGTCCTCGCCCACGATGCGCTGGATCATCCGCGTGAAGTCCTCGACCTGGGCCCCCACGTCGAGCGGCCGGAGCTGGATGATCTGCTTGCGCGAGAAGGCGAGGAGCTTGCGCGTGAGCTCCCCGCCGCGGCGCGCCGCCTCGAAGACCTCCGAGAGCTGCGCGGCGACGGCGTGCCCCGCCGGGAGCTTGCGCGCGGCGAGCTCGCTGAAGCCGAGGATGACCGCGAGCAGGTTGTTGAAGTCATGCGCGACGCCGCCGGCGAGCAGGCCGATGGCCTCCATCTTCTGCGACTGGCGGAGCTGCTCCTCGAGCCGCTTGCGCACGGTCATGTCCTGCATGACCGCGATCGCGTGCACCGGGACCCCCGCCTCGTCGCGGAGCAGGCGGATCGACGCCTCGACGACGACCGCCTCGCCGGCCTTCGAGAAGAGCGTCGTCTCGCCGTGCCACACGCTCTTCGCGCGGAGCGTGCCGACCATCGGCTCGAACGCGCCCGGCGGCCACTGCACGCGGAAGAGCTCCGGCGCGCTGCGACCGATGGCCTCCTCCGCCGTGTACCCGAAGAGGCGCTCGGCCGCCTCGTTCCAGTAGGTGATGGTCGCCATGGGGTGGGTCGCGACGACGGGCTGGCTGATCTGGTCGAGGATGTGGGCCTGGAAGCCGAGCCGCTCCTGGCTCTTGCGGCGCTCCGACACGTCGGTCGCGGACCACACGATGCGATCGATGACGCCGTCGACGATGACCGGGATGGCGCGCACCTCGTACCAGCCGAGTGAGCCGTCGGCCCGGTAGCCGCCGTTCTCGTAGACGATGGCCTTGCGGGTCGCGACGACCTGCTCGAGCTGGCGGAGGAGGCGCTCGCGCCCGTCGGCGTCGGGGACGAACTCCCACATCTTGCGGCCCACGACGCCGCGGTCGGCGAAGAGGGGGGCGATGCGGTTCGTGAAGAGCACCGTCCCCGAAGGGTCGACGACCAGCACGATGTCCGGCGAGGCCTCGACGAGGGCTCGCCACAGCACGCCGTCGCGCTGCGTGTCGTCGTCGGCGCTCTCTTCTCCCACCGGCGCCCATGCTAGATCGCCTCGGAGAGCGATGAGCGACGAATCCAAGCGCCCCCCGTCCGCCGAGCGTTACGAGCCGGCCCGCATCGAGCCCAAGTGGCAGGCGTACTGGGACGAGCACCAGACCTTCCGCTCCGAGCGGCACGCGGGGCGAAAGAAGCTCTACGTGCTCGACATGTTCCCGTACCCGTCCGGCTCGGGGCTGCACGTCGGGCACCCGGAGGGGTACACGGCGACCGACATCTTCGCCCGCTACTCGCGCATGCGCGGCGTCGACGTGCTGCACCCGATGGGGTGGGACGCGTTCGGCCTCCCCGCCGAGCAGCACGCCATCGCGACGAACACACACCCGCGCGACACGACGGTGAAGAACATCGCGACGTTCAAGCGGCAGCTGAAGAGCCTCGGCTTCAGCTACGACTGGTCGCGCGAGATCGACACGACCGATCCCGGCTACGTGAAGTGGACGCAGTGGATCTTCCTGAAGCTCTTCGAGAAGGGCCTGGCCTACCAGGCCGCGGCGCCGGTCAACTGGTGCGCGGAGCTCGGGACGGTGCTGGCGAACGAAGAGGTGGTCGACGGCAAGAGCGAGCGGGGAGGGCACCCGGTCGAGCGCCTGCCCCTGCGGCAGTGGATGCTGAAAATAACGGCGTACGCCGACCGCCTGGGCACCGATCTCGCAGGCCTCGACTGGCCCGAGAGCACGGTGGAGAAGCAGTACCAGTGGATCGGGCGAAGCGTCGGGGCCGAGGTCGACTTCGCGGCGGTGCCGACGGGGGAGGCCATCCGCGTCTTCACGACGCGGGCGGACACGCTGCCCGGGGTGACGTACGTGGTGCTCGCGCCGGAGCACCCGCTGGTGGCGAAGCTGTGCTCGCCAGGGCAGCGCGCGGCGGTCGACGCGTACGTCGCGGCGGCGCGGAGCAAGAGCGACCGCGATCGCACCGAGGCGAAGACGAAGACGGGCGTCGCGCTGGGCGTCACGGCGAAGAACCCGGTGAACGGCGACGAGGTGCCGGTCTGGGTGGCGGACTACGTGATCGGGACGTACGGCACGGGCGCGGTCATGGCGGTGCCCGCGCACGACGAGCGGGACCACGAGTTCGCGCGCGCCTACCGGCTGCCCATCGTGCAAGTGATCGACCCGGACGACGGCCACGCGTTCGACGTGGCCAAGGAGGCGTACGTCGAGGACGGCAAGGCCAGGTACGCCCGGGTGGACGTCGACGTGGCGAACGGGACGCCGAGCGAGGAGGCGCGCGCGCGCATCACGGCCTGGCTCGAGCAGCGCGGGAAGGGGAGCCCGAAGGTCACCTATCGCCTGCGCGACTGGGTCTTCTCGCGGCAGCGGTACTGGGGCGAGCCGATTCCCATTTACTTCCCGGTGACGTGCGACGGGGACCCGCGAACGCCGGGCGCGCGCTTCACGATCGACTACGAGCGGCCCATCGCGGTCGAGACGAGCGAGCTGCCCATCCGCCTGCCGGACCTCGAGGACTTCAAGCCGGGCAACGATCCGGCCGGCCCGCTGGCGCGCGTCGCCGACTGGCGGTTCTTCCAGAAGGACGGGCCCAACGGCAAGCAGTGGTTCGCCCGCGAGACGAACACGATGCCGCAGTGGGCCGGCTCGTGCTGGTACTACCTCCGCTACCTCGATCCGAAGGACGACCGCGAGGGCTGGACGAAGAAGGAAGACGCAGACTGGATGCCGGTCGACCTCTACGTGGGCGGCGGGGAGCACGCGGTGCTCCACCTCTTCTACGCGCGGTTCTGGCACAAGGCGCTCTTCGACATGGGGTACGTCAAGGACCCCGAGCCGTTCATCAAGCTGGTCCACCAGGGCGTCATCCTGGGCGAGGACGGGCAGAAGATGGCGAAGTCGCGCGGCAACGTGATCAACCCGGACGACGTGGTCAAGGCCTACGGGGCCGACGCGCTGCGCGTCTACGAGATGTTCATGGGCCCGCTGCAGCAGACGAAGCCGTGGCAGACGAAGGACATCGAGGGGGTGCGGCGCTTCCTCGACCGGGTGTGGAACGTGGGGACGGGGCCGACGACGACCGACCCGGCGGCCTACGACGAGGCGACGCGGCGCCTGGTCCACAAGACGATCCAGAAGGTGGGGGGCGACATCGCGGCGATGCGCTTCAACACCGCGATCAGCGCGATGATGATCCTCATCAAGCACCTCGGCGCGCTGCCGGCGGTGCACGTCGACGCGGCGCGCGCGCTGGCGCTCCTCGTGTCGCCGTTCGCGCCTCACCTGGGCGAGGAGCTGTGGTCGCGCCTCGGGAACCCCGCTTCGCTGGCGTACGCCCCGTGGCCGGAGTTCGACCCGGCGCTGGTGAAGGACGACGTCGTGGAGATCGGCGTGCAGGTCAACGGCAAGCTGCGCGGGACGGTGACGCTCGCGGTCGACGCCGACGAGGCGACGGCCCGGGAGGCGGCGATGGCCGACCCGCGCATCCGCGCCCACGTCGAGGGCAAGACGGTGAAGAAGTTCATCTACGTGAAGGGCAAGATCGTCAGCTTCATCGTCGGGTGACATGCGCGGCGTTCTCGCTCTGCTCATGGTCGTCGGGTGCGGCTACCACTCGGTCTACGCCGCGGGGCCGCCGGGGAAGCTGCACGTGAAGGTCGTGCGCTCGCTCGTGCCGGACGCGGTGGCGGCGGACGAGGTGGCGAGCGGCGTCCGGGAAGAGCTGGCGCGGGCGGGGGCCCTGGAGGCGGGCGAGGGGTATCCGCGGGTGGAGATCGAGGTGCTGCGCGGGGACGAGACGAGCGAAGGCGTGGCCGCGGGGTCGAGCGGGCCGCTGGCGCGGGGGACCGGGGTGGCCGTCGTCGCCCGCGCGTGGGTGGCCTCCGCGGAGAACGCGCCGCCGCAAGCGGACACGGGCGACATGCGCGCCGAGGAGTCGATCGCGGTCGACGAGGCGGCGGCGGGCGGGGCGGACCCGCGGGCGAGCTTCTTTCACCATGCCGACGCGTCCCGCGCCGCGGCGAGGCGCCTCGGCCGCAAGCTGGCCGCGAGGCTCCTCGGCCAGCCCTCCGCGAGCGAGGACACGGGGCCCTAGGCTTCCGTGCTACTCTGCCGCCGCCGCATGATCACCATCGGCTGCGCCGGCTTTCCCGTCCCCGCGACGAGGTACTTCAAGGAGTTCCTCTTCGTCGAGGTTCAGGACACGCACGTGACGCAGCCGGGCACCGGCACCATCCGCCGCTGGCGCCGCGAGGCGCCGCCGGGCTTCACCTTCGCGGCGCTGGCGCCGAAGGACATCGGGACCGAGGGCTTCCGCGAGGGCAAGATCACCGAGACGGCCCTGAAGAACCTGGTCGACGTGGCGAAGGAGCTCGACGCGCAGACCGCGGTCTTCAGCGCCCCGCCGGACTTCACGTCGTCGCGCGGCAACAAGACGGCGGTGAAGGACTTTCTCGCCAGCGTGAAGAAGAAGTTCAAGCGCATCGTGTGGGAGCCTTCGCCGGCGTGGGACGCGGACGACGCGAGCGCCCTGGCCGCCGAGAGCGGCGCGGTCGCGGCGCGCGACCCGCTGGCGTCGGGCCTCGCGAAGGGCGCGTTCGGCTACTACCGGCTGCCGGGGCCGGCTGGGCACAAGAGCCGCTACGAGGACCCGGCCATCGAGCGCCTCGCCGCCATCGCGTCGGACCCGAAAAACGAGCACGCGGTCTTCGTCTTCACGAACGTCGACATGTTCGCCGACGCCAAGCGCCTCAAGAAGGCGATGAAGCTGCCATAGCTAAAGCCCGCAGCTCTCGCCGCAGTACTGCACGAGGCAGTCGAGGAACGCGTGCCCCGCCTGCTCCTGCGCCGTCGTGAAGGGCGCCACCGCGCAGAGCGGCGAGAGGCAACTGGTCGGGGAGCCGCCGTCGTCCTCCACGCAGTCCTCGACGCACTGGACGTACTGCAGGCACCCCGAGCCGGCGTCGCCGGCGTCGGGGTCCGGCTCGCCGACGGCGCACTGGCACCAGGTCGGCTCGCAGTTGGTCTGCAGGCACTCGTCGCACATCGCGCCGAGGCCCGACTGGGGCTCCCCGCAGATGCCGGCGTCCTCGCCGGCGTCGACGGCGCTCGTCCCCGTGTCCGCCGCCCCGGCCTCGAAGCGCGCGTCGAGGCCGGCGTCGAAGCCGGCGCCGCTGTCCTCGCCCGCCGCCTCTTTCGACCCGGTGTCGGCTAGGGTAACGCCGCTGTCGGGCGTTCCTCCGGACCCGTTCACCGACGTGCCGTCGCACGAGCCGAAGCCGAGCGAGAGCACCGCGCAGCCGACGCCCACGAGGCACACGAAGGGAGACAAGGAACGTGCTGCGCTGGTCATCATTAAGACGGGCCCGACCTGACGCCCGCGCGCCTCAGGATAGCAGCTTGCGCCGCCGAAACGCCCCCACCCCGAGCGCGATGCTCCCGAGCAGCCACGGCCAGTCGCCGATCCTCTCGTACACCGTGTGCTGCTTCATCCAGTGGATGGGCGCCGAGATGCCCTCCTGCCGGAACGTGCCCGAGTGGGCCACGACCCGCCCCACCGGGTCGACGACGGCGCTGACGCCGCTGTTGGTGCCGCGGACGAGGTAGCGGCGGTGCTCCACCGCGCGGAGCTGCGCCAGCGCCAGGTGCTCCCACGGCTCGACCGTGTCGCCGAACCAGGCGTCGTTCGTCATGTTCACGAGCAGCTCGGGGTCGGCGTGGCGGACCGCGGCGTTCGTGAACTCGGGCAGGATGTCCTCGTAACAGATGAGCATCGAGACGGGGTGCGTCGCGCCGTTCACGGTGAGCTGGAGCGGGTCGAGCGACGTGCCGGGCGAGAAGTGGCCGCTGTTGGGCGACCACTTGTAGAGCACCGGGAACATGTCGCCGAAGGGGAGGTACTCGCCGAAGGTGAGCAGGTACTCCTTGTCGTACCGGCTCGTCACCGTGCCGGTCGCGTCGCTCGCGACGGCCGAGTTGTAGTCGACGAACCGGCGCTCGTCGTCGACGATCTTGTAGATGACGGCCCCGAAGATGGCCGGCACGCCGATGCGCTTGGCGACGCCGCGGCCGAGGTCGCGCCGGAACGACTCCTCGCGCACCGGCTGCATGGCGGAGGTCTCGCTCCACACGACGAAGTCGATCTTGTCGTCGCGCTCGAGGCCCCGCGAGAGGTCGATGTGCCGCTGCAGGCCCTCGTCGTACGAGTTTCGCTTCTCCATCAGGCCCATGTTGGCCTGCACGACGCCGACGGTGACCTCGGGCGCGGCGGCGACCGCAGCGTCGATCGCGCCGATGCGGAGGTAGCCGTAGCAAAGCGCGAAGGCGACGGTGACCGCGCCGGCCCCCACGACGCCCACCGCGAGCTTGCGCCGCTCGGCCCGCGCGAGGACCCCCTCGGCCAGGGCGAGGTTGGCCGCCACGAGGACGAGCCCCACGAGGATGGGGCCCCCCACGTCGCCGAGCTGGGTGAGCATCGGGACCTGGTGGACCGTCGCCGCGTAGTACCAGGGGAAGAGGAGCGGGTAGACGAGCTCACTCGCGGCGAACGCCGCCGCGAAGACCCAGGCCGCGGGCCATCCGCGCGCCGTCGCGCGTCCGTAGAGCCAGCCGAGGAGGGCCATGCGCCCGCCCTGGTAGGAGCACACGACAAAGACGAAGAAGAAGCAGACGATCGCGGGGAAGCCGCTGAACGTCTTCAGCATGTTCATGAGCCAGAAGAAGCCGGCGACGTTCATCGTGATGCCGGCGACCCAGCCGAGGAGCGCGGCCCGCCGCGTCGTCTGCCGGTGCATCGCCACGATGAGCGGGACCCACGCCACGAACGAGAGCGGCCAGACGTCCATGCCGGCGAAGGCGAGCCAGTAGAGGAGGCCCGAGAGGACGGCGCCGGCGTAGGCCAGCGGCGCGGCGAGCGGGAGGGCTCCGCAGGGAGGCAGGACCAGCGTGCCCGACGTTCGCGTTCGCTGCCGCGCGGCCTTCGCCATGAGGCCGCCTTTCTAGCACGGCGCCGCGCCCGGTCAGCGAATGCTCTTCGCCACCTTGTCGAGGAGATCGACGATGCTGAAGGGCTTCTGCACGTAGTGACGGGCGCCGAGGGCGATGCCGGTCTTCAGGTCGGCGGGCTGCGTCTTCGCGGTGAGGAAGATGATCGGGATCGAGCGCAGCTCCTTGTGGCCCTTGATCATGCGCGCCAGGGTGAAGCCGTCGATGGTGGGCATCATCACGTCGCAGATCATCAGATCCGGCGGCTGCGTCATGCGCCCGAGCAGCTCCGAGGCGGCCATGCCGTCGGCGGCCTGCTCGACATCGTAGCCCTTGCTCTGCAGCGCGGTCGTCACGAGCTTGCGGACGGATGGATCGTCGTCCACCACGAGGACGAGCTTCCGACGCGCCACCGCTCCCGCTCCGCTCATATGCGAACGGCAAGCGTAGCGCGCCGCGACCTCACCTGCTCGGAACGGCCACCGGCCCGGTCGGATTGACCGCGATGAGCTCGATCTCGAAGACGAGCGTAGAGCTCGGTGGAATGCCCGGGCGACCGCGCTCGCCGTAGGCGAGGGACGGCGGGATGACGAGCTTGCGCTTCTCTCCCGGCTTCATCCCGACCACGCCCTGGTCCCAGCCCTTGATGACCTGCCCTTGCCCGAGGACGAAGTCGAACGGCTGGTTCCGGTCCTTCGAGCTGTCGAACTTCTTCCCGTCGAGGAAGGTGCCGGTGTAGTGGACGCGCACCTTGTCGCCGGTCTTCGCGGCGACGCCCTTGCCGGGCGTCATCGTGGTGTTCATCATCGGCGGCTCGGGCGCGGCGTTGCCGGCCGCCGGGGCGGCGCCGGGGGCCGGGGTGGGCGCGGTCGCCGCCGCCGTGGTGGCGGGGGGCGCGGCGCTGGCGGGAGCAGCGGCGCGGGTTTCGGTGGAGACCGGCTCGGGCGCCGGCGGCTCGGTGAGCGCCGTGCAGCCCGCCGTCAGGCCCAGCGAGAGCGCGAGGGGCAGCGCGAGGCCGACCGAGGCGAGCACGGCGAACGGGGGGCGGGCGTGATACACGTGATAAAACGGAGCGCGGATCATCGGCCCGCGGAATTAGCACAGGTCGCGTGAAGAGTACGCACCCGGGAAGGACGAAGGCGGACGGTTAGCGATGTCGCGTGTGCTTCACATCGAGGACGACCCTCGAAACCGGCTGCTCGTCCGCAAGCTCCTCGCCGGCGAGGGGCACGAGGTCATCGACGCCACGGACGGCCTCGAGGGGGTGCGCGCGGCGCTCACGACGCGGCCGGACCTCGTGCTGGTGGACCTGAACATCCCCGGGCTCGACGGCTACGAGGTGACGCTGCGCCTGCGGAGCGAGCCATCGCTCAGCGGCGTGCCCATCGTCGCCATCACCGCCGAGGGCGACCGGGACACGAGCTTCGCCGTCGGGTGCGACGGCTTCATCCAGAAGCCCATCGACGCGCGGAGCTTCGCGCAGCTCGTGCGGCGCTACCTCTCCGGGCACCGCGAGCCGTACACCTCGAGCGCCGACGCCACCGGGGAGCGCCTGCGCCTGCAGAGCCACCGCATCGTGGGCCACCTCGAGCAGAAGATCGCCGAGCTCAGCGCCACGAACGCGCGCCTCCGTGAGGTCGAGCGCCTGCGCACCGAGTTCTACCGGAACATCAGCCACGAGCTGGCGACGCCGATGACGCCCATCGTGGGCTACCTCCGCATGCTGCTCGACGAGGAGCTCGGGCCGCTGAACAAGCCGCAGAACAAGGCGATGCGCGCGATGGACGACTGCGTGCGGCGCCTGCGGGGGACGCTCGACAACCTCATCGACGTGACGGGGCTCGAGACGGGGCGGATGCGCTTCTTCCACCGCGAGTACGACTTCCTCGACACGATGCGGCGCGCGCTGGCGGCCTATGCGGACGCGTTCGCCGAGCGCCAGCTCACGCTGCTCGAGGAGATGCCGCGGGGACCCTTGCCGGCCTACGGCGACTCGGACCGCCTGGCGCGCGCGATGAGCCAGCTCCTCGACAACGCGTGCAAGTTCACGCCACAGGGCGGGATCGTGGGGGTGCACGTGCGCGTCCTCGAGGCGCACTACGAGGTGCTCGTCGCCGACAGCGGCTCGGGCGTGCCGCCGGAGCGCGCGGAGCGCGTGTTCGATCCGTTCTACCAGGTCGACGGCTCGACGACGCGCGCCCACGGCGGCGTCGGCGTGGGCCTCGCCATCGCGCGGAGGGTCGCCCGCGGTCTCGGCGGCGACGTGAAGCTGGCGAGCGGCGCGACCGTCGAGGGGATGTACCTGACCGGCGCGGCGTTCATGCTCAGCGTGGCCAAGCGCGCGCCCACCATCGTGGTCGACGCGAGCAACTGACGCGCGCCTACGGCGGCCCCGCCCCCGGTCGCTCGCTCGACGCGGGCAACGTCGCGGCGAACTCGGTCGACTCGCGTCGCTCCGCGCTCACGTCGTCGCGCGCCTCGTCGACGAGGAGCACCAGCTCGTGCCGATTCCGCAGGGTGCCCTCCGGGTTGGTCACGCTCTCGAGGTGGGGGAAGTGCGACCCCGAGGCGAGCCACCGGAAGCGCTCCGGCCGGATCCGCAGGAGCCCGCACACCCGCTCGACGACCGCGGGCGTGGCCTGCATGTCGGTCGAGCCGAACGCGAAGAACATGCGGCGCATGGGCTGGACGCCGGGGGGAACCGCGTAGAGCAGCGTCTTCACGAGCCGCCCGTGCACCATCGGTGGAAGACGTACCGCCTCGTCCACGAGGGCGCGGCGCCGCGCCGGGGTCAGATCCGCCGTGGCGCGCCCGATGGCGTCGAGGAGCCGGATGAGCGCCCGGTAGCAGCCCGGAACGAGGGCGACGAGGGCGACGAGCGTCACGAGGAGGCGCGCGAAGAACATCGACGGCGCCCTCGGCAGCACGCTGGTGAACATCGGCGTGAGGGCGATGCGCGCGCGGTGGGGACCGAACGCGTCGTCGGGCAGGAGAAAGAGGCCCGTCGCGGCCATCGAGTGCCCGACGAGCACCGTCGGCAGCGACGCGACCCCGCACAGCTCCGTCCACGCGAGCATCGTGCGGGCGACCGCGGCGTATCCCAGGTGCTCGAGGGCCGGGCGACGCGAGGCGAACGCCGACTCGCCGAAGCCGGAGTGGTCGAGCGTCACCACCACGGCCTGCGGGTTGTCGCGGACGAGCGCGAGGGCGAGCTCGGTCCAGCACTCGCGCGCGGTCACGTACCCCGCGACGAGGACCACGATGCTGCGGGCGCGCGCGAGCCATCCCGCATCGGGTCGCTCGCCGAGAGTCGACGTGTGCCCGTAGAGGGAGAAGCCGGTGGTGGCGAGGCCGGTCTTCTCGCGGAACGCCGCGAGCGCGTCGGCCGGGAGGACGCCGTCGCGGTCGAGCGCATCGAGGGCATAGTCGGCGCGCACGATGCTGGGCGCCATCTCCTCGGCCGACGTGGGGTGCGAGGCCCACGCGTAGGGGGCCTCCTCTCGCACCGGCTCCAGTCGCGGACGGGTCGCCCGGACCCCGGCCACGTCGCCGCACGCGGCGAGCGCGTCCTCGAACGCGTCGAGGCCCGGGAAGCGGTCCGCCGGATCGAGCGCGAGGGCGCGCGCGATGACGGCGCGGGCGGCGGCGGGGAGACACGCCGGGAGCGCCTCCGTCTCGCGCCCCCACGGCGGGAGGCGCTCGGTGCCGAGCAACGCGGCGACCATCGTGCGCCCCAGCGCGAACTGGTCGGTGGCATCGCCGAACGCCTCGCCGTTGGCCCGCTCGGGCGCGAGGTACGACGGCGTGCCGAAGACCGGCGGCTCGGTCGCGTGCTCGAGGTCGAGCAGCAGCGCCGCGCCGAAGTCGGCGAGGAAGGCGTTGCCGGCGGTGTCGAGGAGGACGTTCGAGGGCTTCACGTCGAGATGCAGGACGTGCCGGGCGTGCGCGTGCGCCAGCGCCGAGGCGACCTGCCGCGCGATCCGGAACACCTCGCCGGGCGCCATCTCGGCGCGCAGCTTGCGCGCGAGCGACGCCCCTTCGACGTACGCCATCGCGATGTGATGGCGTCCCACCTCGAACACCGGGACGATGTGGGGGTGCGACAGGCGCAGGAGCGCGCGCTTCTCCCGGGCGAAGAGCTCCGCCGCGTCGGCCCGGCCGGACAGCCGCGGCCCGAGGACCTTGACCGCGCCGAGGCCGTTCGAGACGACGTGCCGCCCGAGCCACACCTCGCCCATTCCCCCGGCGCCGAGGCGGCGCTCGAGGCGGTAGCTCCCCATGCGCGTCCCGGCGAGGGTGACCGCCGGCGTCCCGGTGGGTGCGCTGGAGAGAGCGGCGGCGGAGCTCACGCGCGCTCCCGTAACACGCGCCATGGTGCCGGGCCACGAGTAGAGTGACCCCATGCGACGGGTGTATCTCGACTGGAACGCGACGACGCCGCCTCTGCCGGCGGTCATCGAGGCCATGACGCAGGCCGCGCGCGAGGCTTGGGGCAACCCGTCGAGCGTGCACGGCTTCGGACGGGCGGCGCGGGCGCGGGTGGAAGAGGGGAGGGAGGCGGTCGCGAAGCTGGCGGGGTGCGATCCGCGCGACGTGGTGCTGACGTCGGGGGGCACGGAGGCGAACAATCTGGCGCTGCGGGCCGCGTTCGCCGGCGAGGGTGGCGTGCTGGTGACGAGCCGGCTGGAGCATCCGTCGGTGGCGCGGGTCGCGGAGGGGCTGGAGCGGGAAGGGAAGGCGCGGGTTCGGTGGCTTCGCGTCCTCCCCGCGGGGACGATCGACCTGGAGGATCTCGCGCGCGCTCTCTCCGAAGGGGACGTGCGGCTCGTCGCGCTGCAGTCGGTCAACGCCGAGACGGGCGTGGTCCAGCCGGTTCGCGAGGCGATCGCGATGGCGCACCGCGCGCGGGCGCGCGTTCACGTCGACACGGTGCAGTCGTTCGGACGGAGCGACGAGGTCGCCGCCGACGCGGACACGCGCAGCCTGGCGGCCCACAAGATGCGCGGCCCGAAGTCCATCGGCGCGCTCATCACGCGTCCCGGTCTGCCGGTCTCGCCGGTGCTCCTCGGGGGAAGCCAGGAGCGCGGCGTCCGGCCCGGCACGGTCGACCCCGTCGCCGCCGCGGGCCTCGCGGTCGCCGCACGCCACGCCGCCGCTTCGCCCGCGCGCTGGACCGCGCTTGCCCCGCTCCGGGACGCCCTCGAAACGGGCTTGCTCCGTCACGCGAGCCCGGGCTCCCGCGTCAACGGGGCGGGCGCCGCGCGGGCGCCGCACGTCGCCAGCGTGGCCTTCCGCGGCTGGAGCAGCCCGGAGCTCGTGGCGGCGCTCGATCTGGAGGGCGTCGCGGCCTCGGGCGGCAGCGCGTGCAGCGCCGGGCCGGCCGCGCCGTCGACGGTGCTGTCGGCGATGGGGGACGTGGAGGCGGCGACGAGCACCATCCGCTTCTCGGTGGGGGAGGACACTACCGACGACGACGTGGCGTTCGCCCTCGAAGCCGCGGCGAAGGTCCTCGCCCGGTCCGCCTGAGGGCCCCGCGTAGCCGCGGGGTCGCGTCGCTCAGTACCCCTGGGCCGTCTGCGAGACCGGCGCCGACGTCCCGTTGAACGGGATCCAGAAGACGCGCGTCTGCGTCTCGGTGCCGTGGTGCGAGTAGCCGGCGAGCCCGAAGAGCACGTTCCAGAAGTACCCGCGCGGGTCCTCGCCGTACGAGAAGAGCGGCGCGAAGTGGAACTGCCAGTCCGTGCCCCCGACGACGCGCTTCTGGATGTAGACGGTGTTGGCGGCCACCTGCAGGACCGACTCGTCCCTGCCTTCCGCGAAGCGCCAGAAGACCGGGAAGGCGATGCTCGTCCGGCCCTCGGGGTTGGCGAAGTCCCAGAAGAACGGGGCCACCACGGTGTGCGACGCGTCGCCGTTGCGCCCGACGTAGATGATGGGATGAAAGTCGTTCTCCCAGCCGTGGGTGTTCGTGTTGACGGTAAGCGTCGGGAAGACCCACGTCGTGCGTGACTGCGCGTACGTCTCGAAGTGGCCGAGGACGGGCGTCAGCCAGTCGTGCCCGGCGGGGCTGGACGAGTTGTAGAAGAAGGGCGCGAGCGCGAACGCGTGCACGCCGAGCTCGGTGTCGCGGTAGGTCCAGTAGATGGGCACGATGGGCCCCACCGCGGTGAGCGACGTGGCGCCGTTGTGCGTCTCGGCGTGCGAGTAGCCGAAGAGCGAGAGCAGCGTGTCCGCCGACTTCGTCACGCGCCGGTAGTACCCGGGCAGGATGAAGAGCGACTGATCGGGGTCGCGACCGTAGTGATAGAAGGGAAGCACCGTCGTGTGCTCCTCGACCACGCCGCCGGTCTCCGGCTTGCCGTGGATGTGGAAGTAGAACGGAGCCACGTCGAAGACGTCGCGCTTCGGGTCCGACTTGGAGATGACGGGCCCGACGAGGGTGAAGCTGCTCGAGTCGAGCTCGTGCTCCGAGTGGTACGTGAAGAGCGGCGGGATGAACGTGTAGACGCGCCGGTTGCCGTCGATGCTCCCGTTGTCGCCGCGGAAGACGAACGGCGCGATGCCCCAGTCGACGTCGCTCCCCGTGCGGTCGCGGAAGTACGGGCCCACCAGGGTGAACGCGCCCTTCTCGCCCCAGTGAGAGGTCGTCAGCAGGAGCGGCATGTGCAGATAGCCGCCGTCCTTCCGCGCGCCCTCGAAGACGAGCGGGGCGAACCAGTTGTCGTTCTCGAACGGCGCTTCGCGGTGGACGAAGGGGCCGGCCACGAGGACGTCGTTCGTGCGGGCGCCGCTGTCGTCGCGCTCGTGAACGTCCCAGAACGCGGGGAAGACGACGTGCATGTCGAGCTTCGGCGAGGTCCGCTGGTAGTAGACCATCCCGTAGAGCCCCTCGGTGTCGGGCTTCTGCGGAACGCCGTAGCGATCCTGCGACGGGTCGCGAAGACCGCGCGTCTGCTGGATGTAGAGCGGCGGGATGAACGTGTAGACGCGCCGGTTGCCGTCGATGCTCCCGTTGTCGCCGCGGAAGACGAACGGCGCGATGCCCCAGTCG
>JBEKGQ010000081.1:0-14589 GCA_050012715.1 Polyangiaceae bacterium | reverse complement strand
GGTGAAGGACGACGACGAGGCGGACGGAGAGGGGCCGGAACAAGCCCCGGAGGACTGACCCGGCCGGTCGTCAGCCGGGGAACATCGCGAAGTACGGCTCGGCCTCGCGGAGGACACGCGCGACGGAGGGCCGGGCGGTCAGCCGTTCGAGGTACGCGGCCACGTTGGGCCAGCGATCGCCGAGCGGGGCGACCCTGTTCGCGTAGAAGAGGGCAGGCATCGCGGAGCAATCGGCGAGCGTGAAGTCGGCGCCGAGCGCCCAGGGCCCCGTGCGCGCCTGCTCGTCGAGGAGCGCGTAGGCAACCTCGATCTGCGCGCGCGCCTGCGCGACGCCGAGCGCGTCGCGCTGGCCTTCGGGGCGAAGCCGATCCGCGACGAGCCGCTGCATGGGAGCGTGCACGTACGCGTCGAAGAGGCGATCGCGCAGCCGGCACTCGAGGGCGCGATCGGGATCCGCGGGGAGGAGGCGCCGCGGGCCGGTGCTCGCGCGGTCCACGTACTCGAGGAGGATGCTCGACTCGGGGACGACGCGATCCCGCGCGTGGTCGTGCAGCACGGGAAACTTCGTGAGCGGCCAGAGGCGCGTGAGCGCGGCGCGCGCCTCGGCGTCCGAGAGGTCGACGAGGTGCTTCTCGAAGGCGACCTCGAGCTCGTAGAGGCCGATGAGCGCCTTCCAGCAGAAGGACGAGAGCGGGTGGTAGTGGAGCGTGAGGGACATGGATCAGCCTTTCGTGAAGGGAAGCTCGCCGTCGACGCAGCGCCAGCGGTAGCCGCTGCAGCGTCACGTCGTTTCCTGTCCGATTGTCGTCGAGAACACAAGGCGTCGCGATGTCTTCGATGGTTGTGTCGGTATCAAAGGCCCTTTCGTGGAAGCTCGCGGCTCTTCGGTTGAAGCAAAAGGACCGTTCGTAGAAGCTCGCGGCACTTTTTGAACGACCGGCGTCCCGTGGGCATCTTCCCCCGCGCCTTCAGCGTTAGATTCGCCCCTCGATGCTCGTCGCCACCTCCCCGTCGGCCGCCACGCCGCTCGCGCTCGTCGAGCTGCCGTCCCGCCCCCTCGGGTCCACCGATGTCCGCGTCCGCGTCCGCTCGATCGGCGTCAACCCCGTCGACTGGAAGATGCGCGAAGGCGGCCCGCTGCGCCTCGCCCATCGCTTCGTCGGCCCGCGCGGACCGCTCGTCGTCGGCGTCGACTTCGCCGGCGAGGTCGCCGAGACCGGGCCGAGCGTCACCGGCTTCCCGGTCGGTGCGCGCGTCGTGGGCGCGACGGACTTCTCCCGCAAGCAGCTCGGCTGCTATGCGGACGAGGCGGTCGTCGGCGCAGACCAGCTCGCGCGGCTACCCGAGGCCGTGTCGTTCGACCAGGCCGCGTGCCTCGGCGTTCCCGGCGCGACCGCGATGCAGGCGCTCGCCGACTTCGCGCACCTCGACGAGCGACCGGGCGGCAAGGTGCTCGTCCTCGGCGCGTCGGGAGGGGTGGGCCTCTGCGCGGTGCAGCTCGCGCGCTCGCTCGGGTGCGGCGTCGTCGGCGTCTGCTCGACTCCGAACGTCGCCCTCGTCGAGAGCCTCGGCGCGACGGTGGTCGACTACACGAAGGGCGACGCGCTCCGGGCTGCGCGCCAGCACGGCCCCTTCGACCTCGTCTTCCACGCCGTCGGCACGGCGGTCTATCCGCTGTCGCCCTGCCGGGAGCTCCTGACGCCCAGCGGGACCGTCGCGCTCGTCGTCGTGCATCCGTTCGCGGATGCGCTGGCCATTGCGTTCACCCAGGGAGTCCACGCCTCGCTGGGGCGCTCGACCGGGACGCTCTTCGCGAAGCTCGTCGCGATGGTCGCGGCCGGCGAGCTCAGGTGCGTGATCGAGGCGAAGCTCCCGCTGGCGGAGGCCGAGGAGGCCCACGCGCGCTCCCGGCGCGGGAAGGTGGTCGGCAAGCTGCTCCTCGCGCCGTAAAGGACCTCGTCGCGGGTCGAGCTCGAGCGGTGCTCGCGCCTCGGGCACGCAGTTCGGCACACTGTCGGGCGCACAGGGCCGCGCTCTCACGAAAATACGAATAGTGAAGCTCTGCCTCGTGATCGCCAGGAGTCGAGTGCGTAAGAACGTTCGCTCATGACGAACCTGAAGCTCGCCCTCACCAAGACGACCACCCTCTCGGCGCTCGCGTCGACACTCACTCTCGCCTGCCTCGCGTGCGGCTCGGGGGTGAACCCCGGCGCGCCCGACGGAGTCGGCGACGCGCTCTCCGCTCCCCCCGCGGCTCATCCGGGGCACGCCATGACGAGCGGGGGCGTCACCGCGGCGACCGACGGCGGCGCGGCGCTCGGCAGCTCGAGGGAGACGGGCCCCGACGCAGGGTCGGCGACTCCGGAGGCCGGGACCCCGGCGCCCGTCGCGACGCAGCCGGGGCGAATGCCGCTCATCAGCGGCGGTCTTCCGGCGTACGCGAGCTATGCGTCGAGCCCGGCCTCGAACGCGGTCGACGCGGACTACAGCACGGTGTGGCGCTCGGGCCACGACCCCGCGCCGGGCGACACGAACTGGATCGCGCTCGACCTCTCGTCGGTCCCCGTCGCTTCGCGCACCAGCGTCTACTCGGTCTGGTTCAACGAGTACGGCTACAACTACGACACATCGGACGGCCCGAGCTACACCCTGCCCGGCGACTTCACCATCGAGGCGAACGCGGGCCCCGGCGGCGGCCAGCCTCCCACCGCGGGATGGACGACGCTGGTCACGAAGACCGGCAACCTCCTCAGCTCAGGCGCCAACCTCCTCGACCTCACGGGCTACGAGTGGGTGCGCTTCAACTGCAGCGCGACCGCGACGAACGCGGCGGTCGAGAACACGGACACGTCCCTCCAGTGGGGCCTCTACGACGCGCATGCCGGCAACGACGGCTGGAAGTTCGGTGGCGACTCCATCACCGCGAACTCGATGGGCCACCAGCTCACGAACGACAGCTTCGACCAGCTCGTCCACGCGAAGATCGCGAACGACCCCGCGTTCGAGATGGCCGGCCACGGCGGCTGGTCGACCGCCACCGAGCTCGCCAACATCGACGCCTTCCTCGCCGATTTCCCCGGCCGCTACTACGGGCTGTCGCTCGGGACGAACGACGCGCCGGGCAACGATCCGGCGGCGTACCTCGCCAACATGACCCAGCTCGTCGACACGGTCCTCGCCGCGGGCAAGGTCCCGGTCATCCCGACGATCCCGTATACGGGGGAGCCGACCCACGCGACGATTCCCGAGTACAACGCGCAGATCCAGACCCTCTACGCGACCTATGGCTCGAAGCTCGTCCACGGCCCGGACCTCTACTCGGTCATCTACGCGGGTCGCGCGACGATGTTCACCAATCCCACCGATCTCCACCCGAACGCGGTGGGCAACGCCGCCATCCGCCAGGCCTGGGCCGCCGCCATGCTCGCCAACGTCTACGGGCAATGAAGGGCGCGGGGGGGGGACGGCTTCGCGGCGACTACCGTCCCCCCGGCGACAGGAGCTGCCAGACCACGAGGAAGAGCAAGATCAGTACGACCCACAGCGCCAGCACCGCCCGCGCCGCTCGGCGACGCCCTTGCGGCGACACCTGCGGAAACGCGAGCCACGCGTCGCTCGACGCCCGGCGCAGCTCCTCCACCTCCTGCGCCAGCGCCGCATCCGAGGCGAGCGTGCCTCCACTGGCCTCGTCGCTCCCCCGCTGGCGCACCGACGCCGCCGAGGCGAGCCGCCACGCCCGCCAGCCTCGCACCGACTCGAAGGGACGCCATCGCTCCTGGAGCGTCGTGCACAGCGCGTCGTAGCCCTCGACAGCCCGGGAGATGAACAGCGCCCCTCGGGGCGGCTCGCACGTGAGCCACACGCCGTGACGCGTCTCGAACGCGCCGGTGACCTCCGGACGGAGCACCTCGGCCGGCGTGACGCCGGCGATGGTGCGGCGGATCACGCGCGGACCGACGAGCAGCTCGTACGTGTCGAACGCCCGTCGATTGAGGCGACGGATCCGGAAAACCAGGACCGCGAGGGACAGCACGAGAAAGCCCGCCCACACCGCGAAGCTCACCGCGGGCAGCGCCCCGTAGATCCAGTACCCCAGGACGAGGAGCATCACGCCGCCGAGCAGCGCGAGTCGGCCCATGCGCGCCCGGACGACGGCGCGGTACCGTTCCGCGTCGAGACGGTGTCGGCTGGCGCCCGCGGGGAGCGGACCGGGCTCGCGTGGCGGCGCGGCGAGCGCGCCGGGAGGCGCGTAGGGGTTCCTGGCGGGTGCGGCCATGGGCGAATAGCGTCACCGAGAATCGGGCGTCGAGCCAGCGGCCTGCCCAGGGAAGCCTCGGGGAGGGCGAGGGAAGGTTCCGACCGCGTCTGCCGTATGCTGCGCGCAGCATGGCTCCGCGCCTCTTCTCCATCGTGCCGTTCCTCGTCCTGGCCGCCGCGGCGCCCGTCAGCACCGGCTGCGGGGCCGGCACGCCCGCGAGCAACCTCGCGAAGGCTCCCGACTTTCAGCCGGCGAACCAGACCAAGTGCCAGATCGCGGCGAGCAAGAGCGAGCCCCTCATCGTCGAGTGGCCGAGCGCGGCGCGGGGCAAGCTCGAGGCCCTCTCGAAACGCGGCCTCGTCGCGGTGAGCTACAGCGGCTGCGAGATGGAGGTGCTGAGCGCCTGCAAGGTGCCGGGCAGCTACGCGTACACCGCCATCACGCGCAAGCACGACCACGTCACGGTCCACGACGAGGACGAGCTCTACGCGAAGATCCCGCTGGGCGCCGCCAGCCTCGAGGGCACGCTCCAGCGCGCCGGTCAGCTCGACGTCTCGATGACCATCGTGGGTCGCATGGAGAGCGACCGCAACGAGTTCGCCGACCTGCGGGGCTCGGACTGCGCCCGGGCGACGCACGTCATCTCTGCGCTGACCCTCGGGGCGTTCGACTTCTCCGCCGGGGCCGACGCCTCGGTCGGCGGCGGGGCCAAGCTCGGAAACGCGGGCGCGGGGGCGAGCAGCCGGGCGAGCCGCGAGCTGCTCAACTCGGACGGCGAGGAGTCGCGGTGCAGCGGGGCGAGCGCGTCGGACGCCCGCCCGCCCGACGGATGCGGGGCCATCGTGCGCCTCGAGGTGACGCCGATTCGCCCGGCGTCGTCGCGCGCGAAGATCGCTCCGCCGGCGGAGCCCGACGAGGGCCGGGCCGCCGAGGGCACGTTCAAGCCAGGGCCCCCGCTGCCGGCGGCGCCGGTGTCGAGGCTGGGCGACGGGCAGACGCTGCGCATCACGGCGGCGGACGACGGCCTCAAGTACTCGGTGTCGGTCGAGGCCGGCGATGGGATGCACGCGTGCGACGCGCCGGTCACGAGCTCGCAGCCATGCACCTTGAGCGGCCTCCCTTCGGGCGGGGCGCGCCTCCACGTATCGGGCGACGACACGGAGGACAAGAACCTGACCCTCGATGGACATGGCACGGCGACGGTCACGATCAGCCGCCGCGGCCACTTGGCCGAGTGGATCTTCGCCCCGATGGGCGTGGCGGGGGTCGTCATGACCGTCGTCGGGCTCAAGGTAGGCACGTCGGACTCGGTGAGCTCGACTGGCCAGGTCAACACGAACTTCGTCGGCCCGGTCGTCCTCGACTCGGTGGGCATCGCGCTCGCGGCCACCGGCATCTACGGGTTCTTCCTCGCGCTCCGACGCCCGGCCTTCTCGTTCACCATGGACCGCCTCGGGGCGCCGCCCCAGAACCTCGCCGTCCTCCCCTCCCCCATCCCGGGCGGCGGGATGATGAACGCGACCCTGAAGTTCTGACCCCGGCGGCCCGGCCGGCTTGCTCCAGGCTGGCGTCCCGACTAGACATTCTCCGGCGTGCGCCTCTCCCGCATCCTCCTCTCGCTCGCCGTCGCGGCGACCGCCCTCACCGCCGCGGTGACCCCGGCGCGCGCGACCATCGTCGAGCGCGTCGTCGCGGTCATCGGCGAGCGCCCCCTCCTCTGGAGCGAGCTCCTGCACCGCGCGGCCGCGACCCGCGTCCAGATCCGGATGCAGACGCGCGACCCGAACGTCATCAGCGTTCAGGAGCAGGAGATGTACAAAGAGCTCCTCGATCGGATGATCGACGATCGTCTCGAGGAGCAGCAGGCCGACAAGGCGCACATCCAGGTCGCCCCCGAAGAGATCGACCGCGGCATCACGAACATCGCGGCGCAGGCGCAGCAGCAGCAGGGCCGCGCGGTGAGCGCGGCGGACGTGATGAGCGAGGTGCACCGCCGCGGCCTCAGCGAGCAAGACTTCCGCGACGAGATCCGCCGGCAGATCCTCGAGGGCAAGCTCATCGAGCTCCGCGTTCGCCCGCGCGTGCGAACGACGGACCAGGACGGGCGCTCGGCGTATCAGCACTGGGTGAACGATCTCCAGCAGCAGCAGCTCGTCGAGGTGCGCCTGCTCCCGAAGCGGATCCTCCCGGGGATGACGCCGGCCCAGGTGCAGGCGGCGGAGGCCCTGTCGCGCGCGCTCGCGCAGCAGGCGCAGTCGGGGCAGGACTTCTGCAAGCTCGTCCAAGAGTACAGCGACGACCCTTCGACGCGCGACTCGTGCGGCTCGCGCGGTCCGCAGCCGTTCAAGGATCTCTTCCCGCCGATCCAACAGATCGTGCAGGCGGTGCAGCCGGGCAAGGTTTCCGACGCGACCCGCGTGCGGATCGGGCAGGACGAGCTCATGGTCATCGCGATGCCGATGCCGCAGGCCCGCGTCCCCGGCTACGAGGAAGTGAAGAACGAGATGATGCAGCGGGCCCTTCTCGAGGCGCTCGAGCGCGCGCGCAAGGCGTGGCTCGAGGAGCTGCGGCACAACGTCTACATCGACGTGCGGCTCTAGAAGGCCGCCCGCCGCCCGGTCAGAACGAGCCGCGGAGCCCGGCCGCCCCGGCGCCGATCCAGGGGGTGACGCGCAGCGCCTCCGGCGGCTGCGACGTGGGCGGCGCGCTCGACGTGGAGTGTCCGACGAGCAGCGTGACGACCGCGACGCCGGCTCCGACGCCGGCCGCGGCGAAGGCGATGGTGGAGATCGTCGCGAAGGTGTTCGCCGAGTCGAGCGTGGCATAGGAGGGCGGGCCGCAGATAGTGTTCGTGCACTCGTTCTCGAGCAGCGACTTCTTCGAGAGCGAGACAATGCCCGTGACGGTCCCGACGGCGACGCCCGCTCCGGCGAGGGCGACCCCGACCCACGTCAGCGCCGTCGGACGGTGGGACGTCGCGGGGGCGGGCGGCGTCTCGTCGACGGGAGCAGCGGGAGCGGTCGGCTCGACTGCGGCCGCGGGTTCCGTCGCCGTGGCCACGAGGGCGATCTGCACCTCCTTCTGCTGGCCCGCGGTGACGTCGACCTCCTGCTTGCCCTCGGCGTGGGCCGTCTTCGCGACGACGACGTGGTGGCCCGGATCCACCTTGCGCGGCAGGCCCACAACCTCCGCCGGGAGCGTAACGTCGTCGACCGTGACCGAGACGGTGTCCCCCGCGGCGGCGCCCTTCACCACGATGGTGAGCGCCGGGACGCGCCCCTCGAGCGAGCCCTCGAGCTTGTCCGCGCTCTCGCGCGCTTCCTTGAACTGCGGCGGATCGCTCGGCTTCGCCGGCGTCTGACGGATGGCGGCGATGCTGTCGAGCGCCTCGACGACGAGGCCCAGCGCGACCTGGGTCTTTGCCACCTCGAGGCCCGTCGTCGGTACGTGCATGATCGAGTCGGCCGCCTGGAAGCGGCGGAGCGCCCCCGCCTTGTCCCCCTTGTCTCGCAGCGTGCGCCCCTCCTGCATCAGCGAGCGAGCGGTCTCGCGGTCGGCCGCGCTCGGAGCCGCGCGCGCGGTGGAGCCCGTGGCGAGCGACGCGACCAAGAGGGCGACAGCGAGCGACGTGCGCCTAGAAGCCATCGTTGACTCTCGGCTTGACCGCAGGGGTCGGCTTCGCGGCGGCGGGTGACGGGACCGGGTGCGGGGTGAAGCGCACGGTCGACGCCGGCGCGGACGCGAGCGCGGGCGCAGACGCGGACGCAGGCGCAGGCGCGGACGCGACCGCCGGACCGCCCAGATAGGCGCTCGATGTCGGCGTCGGACCGAGCCCCGTGGCTGCCGGCGGCGAGGCCGCGACGCCCGCGGGCGCGGCGCTTCGCGAGGAGCCGCTCGTGACGAGGGCCACGAGCCCCAGGAGCCCGAACGCGCCCCCGACGAGCGCCGCGGTGATCGCCAGGGCCATCCCTCGCGATCGACCGCGCGGGGAGAGCACCTCCATCGATGCCGATCCCAGGGTCGCCGCGGTCGGGATGGACGGCGGGTCGAGCCCCTTGAGCGAGGCGGTGACGATGCCGGACCCAGGCTCGGAGGGCCCGGAGGCGTCCGCGTTCGAGTGGAGGAGCTTCGCGTACTTGTCGCGCTCCTCGGCGGCCTTCAGCCCGAGCGCGACCGCGTCCTTGCGCTTCTGGGCGCGCTCGGATGCGTGCTCAGCGAGGAACGCCGCGACGTCCGCCGTGCTCGTCGACACGCCGGCCTCGACCATCACGCGCTCGATCGCCTGGCCGAGCTCGAGCGCCGTCGCGAAGCGCTTGTCCGGCGAGTGCGCGAGGGCGCGCCTCACGAGCCCCACGATGGCCGGGTGGATGCCCGGGGGCAGCGGGGTCGGTGGCCTCCCGCTCGAGAGGAGGAAGAGGGTCTGCATGTCGTTCTCGCCCTCGTACGGCGGCCGGCCGCAGAGAAGGTGATAGAGGAGAGCGCCGACCGCCCAGAGATCCGCGCGGCGGTCCATCGTGCGGCCGAGCGCCTGCTCCGGTGCCATGTAGCGCACCTTGCCCTTCAGCTGGTCGGCGGACGTGTCCCCCGAGAGCCGGTCGCGCGCCTTGGCGATCCCGAAGTCGATGAGCTTCGCGACGCCCGAGCTGCTCACGAGCACGTTCTGCGGGGAGACGTCGCGATGGACGACGCCCATCAGGAGCCCGCCGTCGTCGCGGAGCTCGTGCGCGGCGTGGAGCCCACCGCAGACGTCCGCGAGCACACGGAGGATCACGCCGGGCGGAAGGCGCATCTCCTTGCGCTCGAGCTCCCGATAGAGCTTCGAGAACGAGTCGCCATCGACGTACTCCATGACGAGGTACGTCACGTCGTGCTGCTCGCCGACGTCGACGATCTGCGCCACGTTGACGTGCTCGATACGCGAGGCGATGCGCGCTTCGTCGATGAACATGCGCTGGAACCGCAGGTCGCTCGCGTACTTGGGGAGGATGGTCTTGACCGCGACCAGCCTCCGGAAGCCGTGCTTGCCGGTCTGGCGCGCGATCCAGACGCTCGCCATGCCGCCCTCCGCCATCGGGCAGAGCAGCTCGTAGCGATCGAGCTTGAACCCCGGCGCGAGTGGCGAAGCGCCGGGTGGAACGAGGTTCACGTTACGAGAGTATCGCGCGCCTCCGCGCTCGGGGCGAGGCCGCTTTCGGGTGCGCTCATGTAGGCTCCACGATGTCCCGCGATGTGGTCCGTGGACGGAAAGCCCCGTATCCTTTGCGAGGTGCGGAAGTTCGTCGCCATCGCCGCGCTGACCTGGCTCGGCGGCAGCTTGGTGGCGTGCGCGGCGGTCGGGGGCCTCGATGCGTTCTCGAAGGGCGACTGCAGCGGCGGCGACTGTGACGCCGGAGTCAGCGCGGAAGGCGGCGTCGATCAGAGCGTGCCCGCGATCGACTCGAGCGCCGGCTCTGACGCGAGCACGGACCAGTTCGCGTCCGAGGGCTCGCCGGCAGACGCGATGGCTCCGATCGACTCGGCGCAGATGCGACCCGAAGCGGGCGAGGCGGGCGTCGACTGCGGCCCCACGAACACGACGACCAACTGCACCGCGTGCGGGTCCGCTTGCGACACGAAGGAGAGCGTCGGGGCGACCTGCAACGGCGTCACGTGCTCGTACACGGGCTGCAACTCGGGCTGGGCGGACTGCGTCAAGACGGCGCCTGATCTCGACGGGTGCGAGACGCCGACCAACACGACCACCAACTGCAGCGCCTGCGGCGTCGCGTGCGACATGGTGCACAGCTCGGGCGCCAGCTGCAGCGGCACGACCTGCCTCTACGCTGCGTGCGCGGCCGGCTGGGCCGACTGCACCAAGACCGCCCCCGACAGCGACGGGTGCGAGACACCGACCAATACGACCACCAACTGCAGCGCGTGCGGCGTGGCTTGTGACACCGTGCAGAGCACGGGCGATTCGTGCAACGGGACGACGTGCCTCTACACGGGATGCGTGGCCGGGTTCGCCGACTGCACGAAGACCGCGCCCGACCCGGATGGCTGCGAGACCGCCACCAACACGACGACCAATTGCGGGGCTTGCGGGGCCGCGTGCGACACGCTGCACAGCGGCGGGGCGACGTGCAACGGCACGACCTGCTCGTACGCGAGCTGCTCCCCGGGATGGGCGGACTGCACCAAGACGGCGCCCGACACCGATGGCTGCGAGACGCAGACGAACACGACGACCAACTGCAGCGGTTGCGGCGTGACGTGCGACACGACGCACAGCACCGGCGCGGCGTGTAGCGGTACGACGTGCGAGTACTCGGGATGCGCGCCCGGCTGGGCGGACTGCAACACCACGGCCCCCGACGCGGACGGCTGCGAGACGTTCACGGGCTCCACGACCACGTGCGGGGCGTGCGGCCAGACTTGCGACACCGTGCACAGCCTGGGGGCGTCGTGCGTCAACGGCCTCTGCGAGTACACGGGGTGTCAGGCGGGATACGCGGACTGCAACCAGTCGCCGCCCAACACCAACGGGTGCGAGACGGCGACCAACACGACGACCAACTGCAGCGGGTGCGGCGACACGTGCGACACGTCCCACAGCACGGGGGCAAGCTGCAACGGCTCGACGTGCCAGTACACCGGATGCGACCCCGGCTACGTGGACTGCAACAAGACGGCTCCGGACACCAACGGGTGCGAGTCCTCCGAGTCGGCGGTCACGAGCTGCGGAGGCTGCGGCATCGCGTGCGGCTCGATGGACATCACGTCGGCCTCCTGCAACGGCACGACGTGCAGCTACCAATGCGCCGCAGGCTGGGCCAACTGCGTCACGACGCCGCCCAACACGACGGGCTGCGAGACGCCGACGAACACGACGACCAACTGCGGGGGTTGCAACGTCGCCTGCATCGAGACGAATGCGACCGCGGCCATGTGCAGCGGCGCGAGCTGCTCGTACATGTGCACCGCGAACCACGCCGACTGCAACGCGAGCACCGCGCCCGACACGGACGGGTGCGAGTGCGACACCCCGGGCTGCTGCAGCGGGGTCTGCGAGACGACGCACTCGAACGGCGTCGGCAACAGCTACTACGACTGCAACCCGCTCAAGACCTACAACGCGACGACCGCGCTCGAGGCTTGCGCCGCCTTCGCCGGCGGCGATTCGAACTGCTCCTCGTACACCTGCGGATCGGACACCGTGATCTGCAGCGACGGCGCGGCGAACTGCGATTGCTGGCAGTACTCCGGGACGCACGAGGGGCAGGTCGACGTGAACAGCAACAAGACCTGCTACTGCCCCATCACGGGTGACCCGACCTGGAACTGACGGCCCGTCACCGGGCCGTCAGCGAGGCCGACGATCACTGCCAGGTCTGCGAAGCGTAGGGCGCATCGGACGCCGTGTACGCCGCCGTGCTCGAGTCGCATCCGATGGCGCGGACCGTGATGCTCGTGGCCTTCGCGGCCGCTTGCACCGACATCACGGGAGTAGAGGCACCGGTGCTCTTGTAGAGCCCGGGGCCCACCGTGGCGGTGGCGTTCTCCGCCGTCGCGCCCGTGCAGGCGCAGGTGGGCGTCGACGTGCCGTCCGTGCTCCAGCAGATGAAGGAGTACGGCTGGTCGGCCGCCGTTCCGCTGCTCGTGATCTGGACGCCCGACAGGAGGCCGGTGGAGGACATCTTCACGGTGGCCGCGGGCGCGATCTTCGACGGCGCGAGCTGCAGCGTGTACGCCCCGCTCTTCGCCGCCGCCGAGTCGGCGTACTTGCCCGTCACGCCGCAGACGAGGGCCTCGAGCGCCTCGCCGTTCTTCGTGATCGACTGGGCCGCCGTCGAGGAGCCGTGGGTGCATGCGCCGGCGGTGCAAACCGGCGTCGACCCGTCGGCGGTGACGCAGAGAGCTCCCATGGCGCTCGGATTGCCCACCGTCACCGTGACGTTGGGCTGCGCGGTCGCGATGGCGTCCGCGCTGGTCGGGGTGAAGGTCGGTGCCCCGAGCTGCACGGTGTAGGCCGCGTCCGTCACGGTCGAGGGCGCGTAGCCGGTCTTGCAGGCGATGACCTGGTACGTGATGTCCTGCGTCACGGGGAGCTTGGCCGGGTATGGCGCGGCGAGGAGGGTGCCCGTCGTGCACGTCGGCGCGGTGCCGTTCGACGTGTAGCGGAGCTGGACGGTGCCGGTGGTGGCGGTGGAGACCGACGGATTTGCGCCGGGGTACGCGACATCGGGAGGCGACGGCGCAGGTGAGGCGAACGCGGGGGCGGCCGCCTGCAGCGTGTACGTCTGCGGCGTCATCGTTCCCGTTCCGCAGACGCCGGCCTTGCAGCTGATCGCGTGCAGGACGACCTCGCCGCTGGCGTTCGTCGTGGTGCCGTCGATGGCGACGTCTGCCTTGTAGGTCTTCGACGAGGTCCCGCACGTACCGTCGTCGCAGGACGGCGTCGTCCCGTCGAGCGTGTAACAGATCGTGTCGCCCAACGCGGCGGTCAGCGCCACCTGGAAGTCATTGTCCTGCGTGCCGCCCGCGGGGCTCGCGGTGGGCGCGGTCGGCGCCGTCCCGGTGCAGGCCGCGTCCGCGGCGTCGGTGTGAGCGTCCGCCTCCGCGTCGCCGTGAGCGTCGGCCTCCCCGTCGGTGTAGGCGTCCCCGGGAGCGTCCGCTTCGCCGTCGGACCCGGCCTCGACGGGCTCGCCATCGGGGGCCGCGTCGGACCCGGTGTCGGTTCCCGTCTCCGGCTCGGTGCTGGAGTCAGCGTCGGTCGGCGCATCGATGGTGCTCCCGTCGGGTCCCCCTTCGGGGACGCCGGCCTCGGAGCCAACGCTGGTCTCGCGGACTCCCGAGTCCTCGACCGACACCCCGTAGCTCGGCGAGCTGCTGCAGCCCGCGACCGCCACGCAACCGGCGAGGCAGAGCGTTTCCTTCCACTTCCCGAACGAGTACGTCGAATGCATCCGCGTGCAGTAGCAGCGCGGCGACGACCAGGGGACGAGTTGTGTGTCATCCACCGTGGCGACAGCGATCGCGTGACGGATCGCGACCTCGCTCGATCCGCCGGGGATTCCGGGTCTGCCCCCGGTACCGGCCGGGCCACGGGGTCCGTCGGCACCGGATCTGCTATGCAGCGCCGCGTGAGGCTCGCCTTCGTTCTCGCGTGCTTGGCCTGCGGCGCGTGCCATCGCGATCAACCGTCCGGCGCCGACCAGCAACCCGCGCCGTCTTCGAGCGTCGTCAGCATCAAGGTCGGGCTGGGCACCTGCCCCGACCTCGCGGCGTGCGAGCGAGAGTGCGACGCGGGCTCGGCGGACCGCTGCCGGCGGCTCGCCGCCACGTACCAGCTGGGCGAGGGCGCGCCGCAGGACGAAGCACGTGCCGTGAAGCTCTACGAGCAAGCATGCGACATGAAAGACCCGTCCGCCTGCGTCTTCGCCGGACAGATGAACGAGTTCGAGCACGGCGTCGTCAAGGATGACGCAAAGGCGGCGAGGTTCTACGAGCGCGCCTGCGACATGCAGTGGCCGGCGGGTTGTTACAACCTCGCCATCATGTACGAGCGCGGAACGGGCGTGCCCGCCGATCGCGGCAAGGCGGGAGACCTCTACCAGTCGGCATGCACCGCGGGCGCGAAGCAGGCGTGCGACAAGGCGCGTGAGATGCACGAGCCCCCGCCGGTCCCGTTCCTCGAAGGCGGGCTTCCCTGAGAGCGGGAAGCCCTCGGTCTCACGCCTCCACGGTATCGGGGCCCGGAGGAATGCTCCCGTAGGGGGGGCCGCCCGGGTGCACGGACGAGGGCCCGCCCCCTCCGCGCTTCATCCTGTCCAGCCACGTGTGGGCCACGACGAGCAGCGGCGGCTGGACGACGCGTGTGAGGATCGCGAGGATGAGCGACCCGCCGATGACGACGACCGCGAGAGGCTTCTGCGTCTGGGCTCCGATACCGTTCGAGAGCGCGGCAGGCAGGAGGCCGAGGGTGGCGACCAGCGTCGTCATCAGCACCGGGCGGAAGCGCTTCTCGGCCGCCTCGCGCGCGGCGAGCTCGATCGAGTGCCCCTCGGTGTCGCGCAGACGCTGGAAGTAAGTCACGACGAGGATCGCGTCCTGGATCGCGATGCCAAAGATGGAGATGAACCCCATCGCGGCCGACACGGAGAAGTTGATCCCGGTGACGAGGAGCGCGAGCACCCCCCCGGTGCAGGCGATCGGGATGCTGATGATGACGAGGATGGTATCCATCCAGTTCTTGACCGCGCTGTAGGTCAGGAACGTGATGAGTAGCACCGTGAGCGGGATGATGATCTGCAGTCGGCCCTCGGCCTCGTGCAGCTCGTTGATCTCGCCGC
>JBEKGQ010000080.1:0-14612 GCA_050012715.1 Polyangiaceae bacterium | reverse complement strand
CGACGGGTCGTAGTTGTCGTAGGGCCAGAGGCCGAGCCAGTTGATGAACGAGATCTCCTTGTCGGCCGAGATGCCCTGCTGGGTCACGTCACCGAAGTACGGATCGTACTGAGTCTCGTACGGACGCTCGCCGGTCGACTGCTGGATGATCGCCTCGTGGAACGCCGCGTCGAGGAGCTCGGCGGCGCCGACGTCGGCCTGGAAGGCGTTCGTGAGCTCCTGGTAGAAGAGGCCCGAGTTCGCCGCGCTCGCGGGGGGCACGATGCCTACCTGGATCAGCTTCGCCGTCAGCTCGGTCGGGCTCCAGTCCCACGCCTGCATGGCCGGGAAGCGCCGCATGTCGGTGATCGTATTGGCGACCTTGACCGCGTACTGCGAGTCGTCCCACGTCTTGTAATACTGGCGGAAGTTACGCCAGTTGTAGTTCCACTCGTACGACTCGATGTCCGCCGCCGTGATCTCCGACGGGGTGGAGCCGAGGTCGAACTTGCGGCACAGCGGCGTATAGCGGATGTGCTCGTCCGTGCAGAAGAGGAACTGCTTCTCCGTGGCCGATGCGCCGGTGCCCGTCCAGCCGAGCGGGTCGTTCCACGGCGCCGTGGCATTGATCTGACCCGAGATGCCGACGATCTGACCGGCGGCCGGCATCACTCCGGTCTTCGGATTCGCGGTCGCCGCGCTCAGGGCGTTGCCGTAGATGAAACCGATCGCACCCTGGTCGTACGGGAGCCAGCCGGGCTGCGGCGGGCCGTTCTTGGTCGTTCCGCTGTTCCAGAACGTGTCGTCCATCGTCTGCGAGTAATCCATGATGCTCGACGAGAACTTGCCGAACTGGACCGTCCCGGTGGAGTCCGTGTACGTGGGCCAGTTGTTCTTGTCGACGCTGCCGTAGAAGTTGTGCCGCATGCCCATGACGTGGCCGAACTCGTGCCACACGACCGACTCGTTGTAGCTCTCGAGCAGCGCGGTCTCCCACTCGGCGCGCGTCTCCCAGTGCGTCGAACCGTTGGCGTCGATGCACTGCCGGACGGCGCGCGACATGGCGAGCGGGAAGGAGATGAGGTCCGTCGTGTCCTCCGTGCGCTGCTGGAACGGCAGCATCGACAGGGCGTTGTAGTTGCGGTGCCCCTGGATGAGCTGCCTCACGGCGTCGACGGCCTGGTAGGCCGTCTGCATTCCGGTCTCGCTCTGGTCGACGTTCACGGCGAGGTTGCTTATGCCGTGGTCGAGGTTGCTGAACGACTGCTGGAAGGCCGTCTCGTCGGAGAGCGACGCGAGGAGGTCCGACGGGCCGGTCGGGAGCGTCCCGTCGGTCGTCGTGAACGCGTTCATCGTGGGATCGAAGTACGTCGTGTACGGGAGGAGCTCGAGGTACGCGTTGTAGAACGTGACCCCATCGGCGCCCGTGTGGTTGTAGACGTAGTCGCTCGGACCGGGCGAAGCGGCGCCGTCGGGCGCCGGCGGCAGGTACTGCGCCATCTTCTGGTAGAGGGTCGAGGTCGCGTAGATGTTGGCCTGGACCGACGACGTGATGAGCGGGATCGTCTGCCCGACGGTGCAGTTCGTCGGCAGCGTCTGGCCGGGGTTGTTGGGGTCCGGCGGCGGGTCCGTGAAGGGATCCGTGCCGATGACCTTCGTCATGTAAGCCTCGACGCGGGCCTCGACGAAGTCCTTCAGCGGCGCGCTGGCGATGTTGATCGACGCGGAGACGAGCTCGCCGTTGCGCGGGTCGGGCTGGAACTGCGTCACGCCGATGAAGGGCGAGCTCGTGTCGAGATCGCTCTCCCACCGGATGAAGTTGTAGCGAATGTCGCCGTACTGACGGCTCGGCCCGGCCGCGTCGCCGAACGTGCTGAGGTCGTTGTAGTTCAGGACCGAGAGCGTCGCCTTGGCCCCCGCCGCCGCGAAGATCGCGTTCGTCTGATCGACGATGCCGCCCGACCGCGTCCACATCGCCTGCTCGGCCTGGGGGTAGCCCTGGGCGAAGTACCAGACGATCGGCGCGTTCGGGTTGTAGCGGAGCAGATACTCGGTCGCCTCGGTCAGGCCCGAGTTCACGTCGCGGCCGAAGTCGATGTTCTCGAACGCGCCGTACTTGTGGCGGATGTTGTCCTTCTCGGAGAGGACGAACGGCGTGTAGCCGTCCGACCCGGGCGTGTTCGCGCGGACGAACGAGTACATGAGGTTCAGGGTCACCGTGGACCGGTTCATCTGGACGAACTCGTTCGCCACGTTGCCGAACATCGTCATGCAGTCGTTGTCGGTCATGTTGACCGGCACCGTGACCGCCACCGTCCACGTCATGTAGTTCGGGCTGTCGGTCGTATCGATCACGAACGAGTTCGGCACGAGGGTCGCCGAGCTGTTCACGGTGTCGCCGCACTTGTCGAGGTAGAGCGCGGCGTAGGGCCCGAGGGCCGCGACGTCGCTCAGGTCGTTCTTGTCGAAGTTGACCTTGACCCACTGGCGAACCTGCCAGTCGAGCTCCTGGTTCTCCTCGTAGAAGTTCGTCTTCTCGCCGTCGAGGTTGACGCGGTACTTCAGGTCGACGTTCGTGATCGGCCACGCGTTGACGACCTCGGGTGTGCGCGTGTCCTGCGCGGTGATGTCGCCGGTGTTGGCGGTCTCGCGCATGTCCACGATGTCCATCTTGTCCGACGTGATGACGAACCGGACGATGTTGCCGTAGTCCTGCGTGCCGGCGCTCTCGGCCCCGCTGTACATCCCGATGGTCGCGAACGGGTTCGGCGTCGACGTCTGCACGATCGTCGCCTTCATGAACCACCCGGGATCCCCTCCGCCGGTCCCTGGCTGGATGAGGAAGTCCTTCCGGATGTACTGGTTCTCGTCGAAGACGCCGTTGCGCGACGGACGGTCCGCCACGCAGCCCTGCGCTCCCGCGATGACCGCCGCGACCGCGGCGAGGCCGAACAAAGCCCGAATCGGATTCTTGCTGCCCATTGTCGGAATCTCCTGAAAGAAGTTCTCTTGGCTCGGCTCGCCGCGACTACTGCGTCTGGGTCAGGAGCGCAGGGTTGAAGATGGTGGCGTCACCGATGCGGCTGGGGCCGTCGCCGGCGCCCGGATTGACCGACATGAGCACGCCGTTCGCGACCGACGTGATGTAGTCCGCGTAGTTGTCGTACGGGCTGTAGCGGATGTAGATGTTGCAGGCGGTCTGCGAGCCGGGGTGCGCCTCCAGCCAGGAGATGATGTCGAGCGACGACGTGTACATCTTGACCCGGAGGATGTCCCCCGTCGCCGCGTCGACGCAGGGGAAGACCTCGCCGAGGAAGTCCTGCGTCTCGACCGCGGCGATCGTGCCGCCGTTGAGCGCGCCGGACGTCATGTCGTAGGTCGGGAGGTAGTCGACGTTCGTCGTGATCGTGACGCCCGAGAAGTCGAGCCCGCCGGTCTGGATGAACTGCGTCCGCTGCCCGTTGATGGGGATGTCGAAGCCGTTGCCGGGCTGCGAAGGGAGCCACGGCACGATGGTGGTGATCGGGTTGTTGGTGGTCGTCAGATCGTACGGGTTGGCGTAGTTCGGGAGGGCGATGATCGCGCTCGCGATGTACGGCAGCGTCGTCGTGATGGGGATCGTGCTCCCGATCGTGAACGCGGTACCCGTCCAGATGCCCTGGTAGTTCGTGAAGAGGGGCCGCCCCTCCCCGTCGACGAGCATGTTGCCGTCGTCGTCCGCGGGGGGACCGTTCGTGCAGTCCCCGGCCGGAGCCGTCGGCGTCCCGTGCGTCGCGCAGTACCAGGCGCTCTGCGTGGGCGATGCCGCGGAGAGGCCGGCGTTGAGGATGGCCGGAGAGCCGAAGAGATCGCTGAGATTGACGTTCTCGTTCGACCCGGGGACCGCCGTCTTGTCCTGCAACATCGACGTGTAGAGCGCCGACTCGCCACGCGTCAGGCGCTGGTAGAAGTTGTTGTCCTGCGTGTTGCTCGTGTTGAGCAGGATGTCGTACTCGAAGTCGATCGGGTACCCGAGGGTCTGGGCCTGGGTGCGGTCGATGTATTCGAACTTGTCGAGCCCTCCATTGAGGAGGTCGAAGAAGAGGGCGTCCTGGTTGACCTGGCGGAGCGTGTGCGTCGCGGCGATGTGGTCGTTGTAGAGGTCGTGCCACGTCGGGTTGCCGGCCCGGTTGAGCAGGTAACCCGTGAAGGCCTGCGCCCAGACCTGGAGGTAGAAGCGCCAGTCACGGACGTTCGGCGGCAGGGCGGCCACGTTACCGTGGCCGAGGATCGCGGTCACCTGGCTGAGCGACGCCTGGAACAGGTTGGGGGCGGTGACGTTGTTGTTCTCGCCCGCGCCGTTGACCGGGTCGGCGTAGAAGTCGAGCTCCGGATCGCCGGGCTGGAAGACCGACGTCGGCTGCGTCCCCTCGACGCTCACGTCGATCGTGTCCGTCCAGACGCCGGTCCCCAGCGGGTTCGCCGGGATGACCATCTGCTCGAAGCCCGTGCAACCCGTGGGCGCGACCCAGGACGCCAGGGCCTGGGCGAGCGCGGCCGCCGTGGTGTAGGGCGTGGAGTCGAACCAGCACTTGGCCGGGTTCGCCTGGGGAACGATGGGCGGCGTGACGCTCGCCATTTCGGCGTGGATCGCGTCGATGACGAGCGCGCGGTAGTACCCCAGGATGGCCGCGCTGCCGTGCAGGTCCTCGCCCGCCAGCGCCGCGTCCTCGAACGCCGCGTCGCAGTCGGCGACGGTGCACCCCGAGGGGCATGCGCCCTGGGCCGCGAGCGGCCACGTGGGCGCACCGGTGGGAACGCAGTTTGCGTTGCTGGCCGGCAGGGCGGGGACGCTGTCGCCGCGCATGTCGTTCAGCTTCTGGCCGCTCGAGCGGACGTCGACGTAGAAGTCCGACGCGACGCAGTCGTTGGCCGGCGTGTGCACGCTGTCCTGAAGGACGCCCGGCATGCCGTTCTGCGTGAGCTCGGCCTGGTCGGCGCTGAAGTTCTGGTTGATGCCGACGACGCTGAACGTGAACCACTCCGCGGCGTGGTTCTGCCCGCCGAGGAGCTTCGCCACCGACGTCTGGTCCGTCGCCGCGCTGCCGGAGACGTTGACGCAGTTGTCGATGAAGGTGCCGTACGTCTCGCCCATGTAAATGGTGCAGAACGGCGTGGCGCCGGTCGGCGAGAGGACGCCGGCCGGGGCGTAGGGCCCGTAGATCGGGTTGCCGTTGAAGGTCAGCGTCGAGTCCGAGATCGGCGATACGAACTGGTCGAGCCCCTCGTTGTACGGCGCGAGCGAGTACGGCTCGAACTTGACCGGGAACATGTAGATGTCGCCCGGCGTCGCCGCGCTGGCCGGGTCGGTGCTCTGCGAGTCGGCGGCGTCGAAGTAGATGCCGACCGACCGCGCGCCGAAGTTACCCTGCGACGAGTCGCCGTTCGCGCTCGTGCGGCACTTCGCGCTCGCGAGGCAGTTGTAGTTCGGATCCGTCATCTCGTTGAGCGGCGGATTCGTGGCCTTGTTCGTCACCGCGATGAGCGGCAACTGGAACGTGTACATCAGGCCGAGGTAGAGCTGGTTCGCGACCGTCTCGTCGATTCCGCTCGAGGACCAAAGCGGGCCGCCCTTGGGACCGGTCAGCGGCTTGCCATTGACGGTGATCGGCTGGCCGATCTCCCACACGAAGTCGAGCTCCGCGGGGGAGCCGGTCGTCGGGTCGACCGCGAGCGGCACCGGCTGGTTGTTGAACATCGTCGGCAGCTTGAAGGTCATCTTCCCGTCGTAGCCAGGCAGCATCAGGAAGAACGTGAGCTGGTGGGTCGAGGGGTCGTAACAGGCCTGCATCTGCTGGCTCGGTCCCCACGCGTACGAGGGGAAGCCCGTGCCGTCGGAGCACGCGACCGCGGTGCCCTGACAGAGCTGGGCCTGACCCGCCGTGCCCTCGAGGACGTCCTCGATGGTCACGGGAGCGAACGTCCCCCCCGCGGAGAGGTCGATGCCGGCGACCTGGAAGGGCGGCATGATGGGCGCCTGGAACGCCTTGCTCCACGCGGCGTTCTGCTGGGGCGCGGTGCACACGTTGACGGCATTGGTGCCTCCGCCGCCGGCGTCGTACGCCTGGCTACCGGGGTCGTTCCACGAGGCGTCGGGGCCGGCGTTGTTCCAGTTGCCTGCCGCGCCGGCCGGCGCGGGGCTGAACGATTGGTTCGGCCCGTCCTCGCATCCCGTCGTCAGGAATGCGGAGAGGAGGGCGACGCTTGCTAGAACTGACCTTCGCATGAGCGCTCCTGGATCCCGTGAGTCACGCGTGCTGCATCAAAGCGTCGTCGAGGCGCAGCCCTAGCGGGCGACGCCTCCGTCGCAAACCAAAGCCCCTTTCCACCCACGAACAGCGGCGCACCCTACACTCGCGACTGCCCGCGGAACCGACCAGAAGCGACCTGCGGTTGCGCTGGGTCAACGGCCAGCACACCGCGAGCCAAAAACTCAACCGTCCCTGGCATGATGCTCGCCATTGAGCACCATGGGGGACGCCGATCAGGCCAAGCGAGCCGCCGCGAAGGCCGCTCTCGCCGAGCTGCCGGAGCACGGGCTCGTCGGCCTGGGCAGCGGCTCGACGTCGCGCATGTTCGTCGAGGTCCTGGCGCCCCTCGTCCGCGAGGGCCGCAAGCTCGTGGGAGTCCCGACGAGCGAATCGACGCGGGCGCTGGCGGCGTCGCTCGGCATTCCGCTCCTGGGCGACGAGGGGCCGTGGAGCATCGACGTGAACGTCGACGGCGCCGACGAGGTCAGCGCCACGCTGGACCTCATCAAGGGCGGCGGCGCGGCCCACGCGCGGGAGAAGATCGTCAACTACGCGGCCCGGCGGAACGTGATCATCGTCGACGAGAGCAAGCTCTCGTCGCGGCTGGGGGAGAAGTGGCCCGTTCCGATCGAGGTGCTCGGGTTCGCGCACGGAGCCACCCGCGCCCACCTCGAGAAGCTCGGGCAGCCCGTGCTCCGCACGAAGGGCGGCGCCGAGGTGCGGACCGACGCGGGGAACCTCATCTACGACCTGAAGACGGGGCCCATCGCCGATCCCGGCGGGCTCGATCGGGCCCTCCACGCGATCCCGGGGGTCGTCGAGACGGGCCTCTTCGTGGGCCGGGCCGACGTCGTGCTCGTGGCCGGGGAGCGGGGCGTGACGCGCCTCGTTCGATGAACCGCCCCGCCCGCCCTCACTGAGCATGGGGCCGCCAGCAATCTCTCCTCCCCGCCCGCCCGCGGAGGACTAGCCTTCGAACGCGATGATCCAGAGGCTGGTCGACTTCGCGCTGAGGATGCCGTTCATCATTCTGGCCACCGCGACATGCCTGGTCATCGCGGGGCTGACCGCCTACAGCCGGCTCGACATCGAGGCGTACCCGAATCCGGTGCCACCGCTCGTCGAGGTGATCACGCAGCCGGACGGATGGAGCGCGGAGGAGGTCGAGCGTTACGTCACCGTCCCGCTCGAGATCGGCCTCGCGGGGATGCAGGGGCTGGAGCACACGCGGTCGCAGTCGCTCTTCGGCCTCAGCGACGTGAAGTGCTACTTCGACTGGTCGACGACCTACGAGAAGGCGCGGCAAGAGGTCATCAACCGCCTCGGCTTCGTCCAGCTACCGCCGAACATGCAGGCGCAGATCTCGCCGTGGAACGCGATCGGAGAGGTGTTTCGTTACTCGGTCGAGGGCCGCGGCTACACGACGCGCGACCTGAAGACCGCCGAGGACTGGATCCTCGAGCGTCAGTTCAAGCAGGTGAAAGGCGTGATCGACGTCGTCAGCTTCGGCGGCGAGACCAAGCAGTACCACGTCGAGGTCGACCCCTACCGCCTGCGCGGCCAGAGCACGCAACTCTCGGCGCTCATCAGCGGCATCCAGGCCGCCAACACGAACGTCGGTGGCCAGCGTCTCGTGATGGGGGAGCAGGCGTACACGGTCCGGGGCATCGGCCTGCTCCGCGACGTGCACGACATCGAGAACGTCGTCATCAGCGCGACCAAGGGGATCCCGACCCGGGTGAAGGACGTCGCCGACGTCACCGTCGGCTTCGCGCCGCGGCTCGGCATCGTGGGCCGCGACGACCGGCCCGACATCGTCCAGGGCGTCATCCTCATGCGCTACGGCGGCGAGACCCAGCCCACGCTGCAGGGGATCCACGAGCGCCTCGACTACATCCGGCAGAACCACATCCTGCCGCCCGGCATGGACATCGTGCCGTATTACGACCGCGGCAACCTCGTGAAGCTGACGACGCACACCGTGCTCGAGAACCTCGTCGTCGGCATGCTCCTCGTGTCGGTCGTCCTCTTCCTCTTCCTCGGGCACACGCGCGCGGCGATCATCACCGCGCTCAACATCCCGCTCGCCCTCCTGGTGGCGTTCTGCGGGCTCGTGGGGACGAACACGTCGGCGAACCTCATCTCCCTCGGGGCGGTCGACTTCGGGATCGTCGTCGACTCGACCGTCATCATGATGGAGAACATCTTTCGCCACCTCGGGCCGCACGGGAAAGGCTCGATGCCCGAGCGCGTCCTGCAGGCATCGCGCGAGGTCGCCGGGCCGATGACGTTCTCGACCCTCATCATCGGCGTCGCCTTTCTCCCCCTCTTCACGATGACCGGGGTCGCGGGCGTCATCTTCTCGCCGATGGCGATGACCTACGCGTTCGCCATCGGCGGCGCGATCGTGCTGGCCTTGACGCTGACGCCGGTGCTCGCGGGCAAGTTCGTCCCCGCGCAGTCGGAGGAGAAGGAGCCCATCGTCATGCGGGCCCTCCATCACGTCTACAGCCCGCTCTTCGGGCTCGCCCTCCGCGCGCCGAAGCGCACCCTCGCGGTGGCGCTCCTGCCCGTGATCGTCGGGATGGGCGCGTTCCAGTTCCTGGGCGGCGAGTTCATGCCGCACCTCGAGGAAGGCAACTTCTGGATCCGCGCGACGTTCCCCATGTCGATCTCCCTCGAGCAATCCTCGAAGTACGTCGGACAGATCCGGTCCATCCTGCGAGGCTGTCCGCAGGACCCGAGCGCGCCGTGTGACGAGGCGACCCGCAAGCACAAGGAGGTGCTGACGGTGGTCTCGCAGCTCGGTCGCCCGGACGACGGGACGGACGTCGCGGGCTTCCAGAACATCGAGCTCTTCGCGCCCCTCGCCCCGTTCGACGAGTGGCCCCGCGGCGTCACGAAGGACACGCTGACCGACGAGCTGGCGAAGGAGCTGAACGAGACGTTCCCGGGCGTGGTCTTCAATTTCTCGCAGGTGATCTCGGACAACGTCGAGGAGGCCGTCTCCGGCGTGAAGGGCGAGAACTCGGTCAAGGTCTTCGGCAACGACCTCGAGGCCAACGAGAAGAACGCCCAGCAGATCGTCGACGTCATGGCGTCGATCCCGGGCATCAAGGACCTCGGGATGTTCAGCTCGATGGGGCAGCCGAACGTCGTCATCACGCCGGACCGGGTCGCCTGCGCGCGCTACGGCCTGAACACCGGCGATGTCGAGGCGGTCGTGCAGGCCGCGATGGGCGGCCTCGCCGTCACCCAGGTGTTCGAGGGCGAGAAGCGCTTCGATCTCACCGTCCGCTGGCTCCCCGACTTCCGATCGTCGCTCGAGTCGATCCGGGAGCTCGCCATCTCGACCCCGGCCGGCGGAAACGTCCCCCTCGGACAGATCGCGAAGATCGCCGTCAACGAGGGCCCGAGCAACATCTACCGCGAGGACGGGCAGCGCTACACGCCGGTGAAGTTCAGCGTCCGCGGGCGGGACCTCGAGAGCACGATCGCCGAGGCTCGGGCCAAGATCGCCGAGAAGGTCCACCTGCCGTACGACTCGCACCTCGATTGGGCCGGCGAGATCAACCAGCTGAAGGAGGCCGAGGACCGCCTGAAGGTGATCCTGCCGGTGACGCTGCTGCTCATCGCGTTCCTCGTCTACAGCGCGACGAAAAACTGGATCGACTCGATCATCGTGTTCTTCAACATCCCGGTCGCCACCGCGGGAGGGGTCCTCGCTCTGCTCCTCACCGGGATACACTTCTCGGTGTCGGCGGCGATGGGCTTCATCTCGATCTTCGGCATCGCGGTACAGGACGCCATCCTCGTCGTGACGTACTTCCAGCGCCTGCGAAACGTGGAAGGGTTGCCGATCCGGGAGGCGGCGCGCGAGGCCTCGGAGAAGCGGCTGCGCCCGTGCCTCATGACGACGCTGGTGGCGATGATCGGCCTCTTCCCGGCCGCCCTCTCGACGGGCATCGGCTCGCAGACGCAGAAGCCGCTCGCGGTGGTCGTCATCGGGGGCGCGTTCCTCGTCGCGGTGGTGGCGCGCGCGGTCCAGCCCCCGCTGCTCCTGCTCGCGCACTCGTGGATGGAGCGGATCGGCGCGGGCCGGGGCGGGCCACCTCCCTCGGTGCGTCCCGGGCCGATGCCCGAGGAGGCCGCGTGAGCGCAGGGAGCGGACCGCGCTTCGACGAGTCGCTCGCCTCGGCGGCTCGCGGGCTCCACGTGGCGGAGCTGGCGGTGGCGGCCTTCGTCGTGGCCGCCGTGCTGTTCTGGCAGCTGGAGCGCCGCGGGCGAGCGCAGTGGGGCCTGGTGCCGGCCTCCCGCTTCGCGACGGCGCGCGCGCCGTACCGCGCCAGCGCGATGGTCGGCTCGCACCTGCCGGGAGCCCCTCGCCTCGTCCGCGCCGCGGCGTTCGCGAGCCTCTCGCTGGGCTTGCTCTTCGCGCCGCTCATCGTGCTCGCGGTGGCCAAGTACCCCTTCGACGGCATCGCCATTCCGCTGGTCCCCGGGCTGGCCCTGCAGCTCATGAACTGGAGCTGCGCCTGGCTCTTTCTGGCGCGCTCGCCTCTGGCGGTGGCCACCGCCCGCTCCGGAGCGGTCGGGGCGCTCATGGCCAACGTCGGGCTGCTGGGGATCGCCGGCGCCCATTTCGTCACGGTGGAGCTCGCGCGACGCGACGGGATCGAGCACGCGTGCTCGTCGTCCGTCACCTTCGTCGTGATCGTGTTCGCGATCTGCTCGGTCGTGCAGTCCCTGCTCACCATGGCGGCGCTGCGAAGGCACGCGCACCTGCTCGACTGGCAGCCGGCCGCGGAGGCGCGTCAGCGCGTGACGCCCTCGAGGGCGAGCGCTTCCAGCGGGCCCACGTCGATCGACTCCGCGAGCGAGGCGGCCTCGGCGTCGTTCGCCGCCGGGACCACGCGCACCTCCACGAGGTAGCGGCGGGCCACGAGGAACCGGACCTCGCCGACCTCGCCGATGCCGCTGTACCGTTGGAGCGCGGGGCGACCGTGCACCTTGATGGCGTGCGACTGGAACCGCGCGTCCGTGCCGGCCTCGCCGCGAGGGTCGAGCGCCGCGTTGGCCCGCGCGCGGATGTTCCCGCTCTCGACGCGCACGACGACCTGCCGCGAGCCGGAGGCGTAGGCGCAGCTCGCCCCGAACACCGGGCCGTCGCCGTAGCTCGTGAAGAACGGATCGGCGCCCTCGGTGGGCACGAACGACGCGACGCGCGCCGGGAGCACGCCGGCGATCTTCAGCGCGTCGGCCCGCCAGACCGCCGCGTCGACCGACGTGTCGATCACCGTGTTGAGCGGCGTCTCGTCGTCGCAGGCCGTCGCGACGACGATGCCGCCGAAGAGCAGCGCCCGCGCGACGAGGCTCACGTTTCGCACCGCGAGTGCGTAGCATGGCTCGAAGGCCAAGCACGTGAAGCGCGTCCTCCTCTTCTGTCCGCTGCTCGCCGCGGTGGCGATCGCGTCGGCCTGCAAGGGCTCCTCGTCGTCGGCGGCGCCCCTCCCGCCGGAGGACGACTCGTGCGCGGGGCCGTGCCCGGCGTCGAACATCAAGCACCTCGTCGTCATCATCCAGGAGAACCACACCTTCGACGATCACTTCGGCGCCTACTGCACCGCGACGCCGGGCTCGAACCCGAGCTGCAACGCCGGGCCGAGCTGCTGCGAGGCGATGCCGGCGACCGATCCCGCCGGCACGACGCCCACGGTGCTGAACGACACGACGTTGGCGGACTACGACCCCGCCCACGACGCCGCCTGCGAGAGCGTCGAGATCGACGACGGCAAGATGGACATGTTCGCGACCGCCCCCGCGCAGGGCGGGAGCGCGTGCGGCAGTCCGCAGAACGTCGCGGCGGTGGACCCGAGCATCTTCCAGCCGATCTGGGATCTCGCGAGCACGGGCGCGCTGGGGGACCGGTACTTTCAGCCGGTCATCGGCGAGAGCTACTCGAACGACATGTACCTCGCGCGAGCGCAGTACGTCTTCGCCGACGACGAGGACGCCCCCCTCGGGGCGGTCGGCGTGACCTGCGGCGTGGAAGGCCCGAACGAGGTGCAGCTCACCGGGACGACGATCGGCGATCTACTCACCGCCGCGTCGGTCCCGTGGACCTTCTTCGCCGAGGGCTACACCGCCATGCAGCAGGCCGACCCCGGCTGCCCCCCGAAGCCGGCCGACTGCCCGTTCCCGCTGCCGTTCGATCCGTGCGGCTTCGAGCCGAGCGACGTCCCCTTCGAGTACTACGCGTCGACCCGCGACAACCCGGCGACCATGCAGGATCTCTCGTCGTTCGAGGCCGACCTCGCCCAGGGCGGGCTCCCGGCGGTGTCGTTCGTGAAGCCCCTCGAGTACAAGACCGAGCACCCGGGCCAGGGCGTGACGCTGAGCGCGGGGGTGACGTTCCTCACCGACATCGTGCAGGCCATCCTGACGTCGCAGTACCGCGGCGACACGCTCGTGCTCATCACGTACGACGAGGGCGGCGGCTACTTCGACCACGTCGCGCCTCCGCCGGCGAGCGCCGTCGACGGCAAGAGCTACGGCACGCGCATCCCGATGATCGCGCTCGGCCCGTTCGCCAAGCCGGGATACGTCTCGCACGTCGTCTCGGAGCACTCGTCGATCGTGAAGCTCATCGAGTGGAACTTCCTCGGCCAGCAGACCGGGCAGCTCGCGGGGCGGGACGCGGTCGTCGCCAACCTGGGCGACCTGCTCGACCCGACCGCGACGGGAACCGCGGTGCCGCAGTAGCATCGCCGCGAGGCTCGGGGATCACTCCTCCATGGGGACGGGCACCGCGTTCCGTCGCGTGGCGACGAGGGTCACCCCCGCCGCGATGACGACCGCCGCCACCGCCAGCCGCTCGCTCACCGTGGTCCCGAGCTGCAGCCACGCGAGCAGCGCCGCGAGCACGGGCTGCACGTAGATGTAGACCGACACGAGCGTGGGGGTCGATCGCTCGAGCGCCCACGCGTTGCACAGGTACGCGACGATCGTGGGCATCGCGACGATGTACGCCAGCAGGCCCCAGGCCCGGGGCGTCCACGACGCGACCCCGGCGACGACGTCCGGCAAGCCGAGGGGCGCGAAGAGGAGCACCCCCCACGTGAAGATCCACGTGACGACGGTGAGCGTCCCGAGGCGCTGGATCATCGCCCGGGAGAGCACGATGTACGCGGAGTAAGAGACGCAGTTCGCGAGCACGACGAGCGCGCCGCGGTCGACGCTCCCGACCCCGGTGAGCCAGGCGACGCCGGCGATGGAGATCGCGAGGCCGATGCCGAGGCGCCAGCTCGCGCGCTCATGCCCGAGGGCGACGGCGATCACCGCGGTGAAGACGGGGATGGTGACGCTGAGGAGCGCGGCGTTCACCGGCGACGTCATGCGCAGACCGACGAGGAACAGCGTCTGGTTGAGGACGATGCCGAGGATCGACAGCACGGCGAGCCAGCCGTGGTCGCGGAGCGTCGCGGGGCGCCGCGTGCCGGTCGCGCGCGTGAACGCCTGGAAGAACACCGCCGCCCCGAGCATGCGGACCATCGCCACCGCGAAGGGCGAGACCCCCTCGCCTCCGGCGGACGACGGCCCCATGAGGATCTTGCCCTCGACCGTCTGCGAGGCGAACGCGACCTGGACGACCACGAGGGCCGCGTGCACGCGCCACCCGGGGGCTGCGCGCGCGGGGATCGCCGTCATCCCCGGGAGCTTCGCACGGGGCCGGGCTATCATCGCCCCCGATGCTCAAGGTGGGCGCGCCGGCTCCGGCCTTCCTCGCGCCGAGCGCCGGGGGCCCGCTCGTCTCCATGGCTTCGCTGCGCGGACGGATCGTCGTCCTCTACTTCTTTCGCAAGGCCTTCACGCGAAACTGCACCGTCGAGACCAAGGGCTTTCGCGACAACTACGACGAGCTGCGCGCGCTCGACGCCGAGGTCGTGGGCGTCTCGACCGACGACGTGTCGACCCAGTGCAAGTTCGCGTCCGAGCTCGGGGTCAAGTTCCCCATGATCGCGGATCGCGATCGGGCGATCTCGCGGGCATACGACGTCTTCTTCCTGCTCCTGCCGGTCGTTCACCGGGTCACGTACGTCGTCGACCGGCGGGGCATCGTGGCGGGCGTCTTCAACCACGAGTTCCAGGTCGTGCGGCACCTCGACGAGGTGCTCCACTTCGTGCGCGAGCTGGCGTCGCGCGCACCGGGGTGAGGTCGCCGGCGCAGATTCCGGTGACTCGGGTCGGTGTCGCGAAGACATGCCGAGCGCCGTGCGAAGCCGACGCAGAGCCTAGTCGACCGGAGATCTCGATGGTCGGCCCTTGCCAGGCGAGGCGTGCTGC
>JBEKGQ010000079.1:0-14651 GCA_050012715.1 Polyangiaceae bacterium | reverse complement strand
GGCAGCGGCAAGATCGCGGACGACGGGAGCGTGCGGAAGCTCGACGTGAAGGTCGGCGACCGCATCCTCTTCGGCAAGTACAGCGGTACCGAGGTGAAGGTCGACGGCGAAGAGCGCCTCATCCTTCGTGAAGACGACATCCTCGGCGTGCTCGAGAAGTAAGGGAGAGAGAAGACAATGGCTGCCAAGGAAATCGTTTACACGGAACAGGCTCGCAATCTCATCCTCGCCGGCGTGAACGCGCTCGCGGACGCGGTGAAGGTCACCCTCGGCCCCAAGGGCCGCAACGTCGTCATCGAGAAGAGCTTCGGCTCCCCGACGGTGACGAAGGACGGCGTGACGGTCGCGAAGGAGATCGAGCTCGAGAACCGCTTCGAGAACATGGGCGCGCAGATGGTGCGCGAGGTCGCGAGCAAGACGAGCGACGTGGCCGGTGACGGCACGACGACCGCGACCGTGCTTGCCCAGGCGATCTACCGCGAGGGCAGCAAGCTCGTCGCCGCCGGGCACAACCCGATGGAGATCAAGCGCGGGATCGACAAGGCCGTCGAGACGGTCGTCGAGGCGCTGAAGAAGTCGGCGAAGACGACGAAGGACCCGAAGGAGATCGAGCACGTCGGCACGATCAGCGCCAACGGGGACAAGGAAATCGGCGCGAAGCTCGCCGAGGCGATGCAGAAGGTGGGCAAGGAAGGCGTCATCACCGTCGAGGAGAGCCGCACCGCCGAGACGACGCTCGAGGTCGTCGAGGGCATGCAGTTCGACCGCGGCTACCTCAGCCCGTACTTCGTCACGGATCCGGAGCGCATGGAGGCCGTGCTCGAGGACGCCTACATCCTCATCAGCGAGAAGAAGATCTCGAACATGAAGGATCTTCTCCCGGTGCTCGAGGCGATCGCGCGCAGCCAGAAGCCGCTCGTCATCATCGCCGAGGACATCGAGGGCGAGGCCCTGGCGACGCTCGTCGTCAACAAGCTCCGCGGCACGCTGCACTGCGCGGCGGCCAAGGCGCCGGGCTTCGGCGATCGCCGCAAGGAGATGCTGAAGGACATCGCGGTGCTCACCGGCGGTCAGGTCATCGCCGAGGAGCTCGGGCTCAAGCTCGAGAACGTCACCATCAGCGATCTCGGTCGCGCCAAGCGCGTCTCGCTCGACAAGGACAACACGACCCTCGTCGACGGCGCCGGCAACAAGGACCAGATCAAGGGCCGGATCGAGGAGATCCGCAAGCAGATCGAGAACACCACCAGCGACTACGACCGCGAGAAGCTCCAGGAGCGCCTCGCCAAGCTCGTGGGCGGCGTGGCGGTGGTCAAGGTCGGCGCGGCCACCGAGACCGAGATGAAGGAGAAGAAGGCCCGGGTCGAGGACGCGCTCCACGCGACCCGCGCCGCGGTCGAGGAAGGCATCGTCCCCGGCGGCGGCGTCGCGCTGCTCCGTGGTCAGGCCGCTCTCGACGGCCTCAAGGTCTCCGACGAGCAGAAGTTCGGCGTCCAGATCATCCGTCGCGCGCTCGAGGAGCCGCTCCGCATGATCTCGCAGAACGCCGGGCTCGAGGGGTCGATCGTCGTCAACAAGGTCCGCGAGGGCAAGGACGACTTCGGCTACAACGCGGCCACGGACACCTACGGCAACCTGCTTGCCATGGGCGTCATCGACCCGGTGAAGGTCGTACGCACGGCCCTCCAGAACGCGGGCAGCGTCGCCGGCCTCATGCTGACGACGGAGTGCCTCGTCGCCGAGCGTCCCAAGGACGAGAAGCCGGCCGGCGGCGGCGGTCACGCGGGTCACGGTCACGGCGACTTCTGATCCCCGCTGACGTGTGACAAGAAAGGCCCCGGAGGCTAACCAGCCTTCGGGGCTTTTTTCATGCGCTGGTACCTGATCCACCCGAAGGGGCTCGTCGTCCGGCGCGAAGGCGCAGGGGCGGTGCTGCCGACGGCGGAGGACGCGGTCGCGCTCGGCCTGGATCCGTCGAAGGCGGAGGAGACGGCCGGAGGGCGGGCGCTGGCGGTCCCGGGTGATGCGACGGTGGCGGAGCCGCTGGCCGTCGTGGGGCTGCGAGAGGGGTTCGCGCTGCTGGGAGAAGCCGGCTTTCTCGAGGCCGGCGCGGCGACGCAGACGCTCGAGTGGGCGGAGACCCACCGCTACTGCGGGCGCTGCGCGACGCCGACCGAGCGCGTGCCGGACGAGCGGTGCATGCGCTGCCCGGCGTGCGGGCTCATGGCGTACCCGCGCATCGCGCCCGCGGTCATCGTGCTCGTGAGACGCGGCGAAGAGGCGCTCCTCGCGCGCGGGGCGCGGTTCCCGCTGCCGTTCTTCAGCACCCTGGCCGGCTTCGTGGAAATTGGCGAGACGCTCGAGCAGACCGTGGCGCGCGAGATCCGCGAAGAGGTCGGCGTCGACGTCGGGAACATTCGCTATTTCGGGAGCCAGCCCTGGCCCTTCCCGCACTCGCTCATGGTCGGCTTCGACGCCGAGTGGACGGGCGGTGACATCCACTGCGACGAGAAGGAGATCCTCGAAGCGCGATGGTTCCGCGCCGACGCGCTCCCGCCGATCCCCCCGCGCGTGAGCATCGCCCGCCGCCTGATCGACGCCTGGGTCCAGCAGGTATCGGAAGAAAGATGAAAAGGAGGAAAGGAGGGAAGGAGAGGTGGAATTGGGTGGAAAACCCAATCCATCTCCTTCTCTCCTCCCTTTCTTCTATTTTCCCAGGAACCCCGGGAAGGCCTCGTGGAGGCCGTCGAGGACGAACTGCATGGCCACGGCGGCGAGGATGAGGCCCATCACGCGGCCGATGACGTTCATCCCGGTCTTGCCGAGCACGCGCGACACGAGCGACGCGGATCGCAGCACGAGGAAGGCGAGGAGGCTCACCGCGGCGATGACCGCGAAGAGGCTGATGCGCTGGGGGACGTTCTTGGCCTTGCCGACGAGCACCATCACCGTCGCGATGGCGCCCGGCCCCGAGAGGAGCGGCAGCCCCAGCGGGATGAGCCCCACGTCCTCCTTCGACTCCGCGTCGCGCTCCTCTTCGTTCGTCGTCCGGGTGTCGCTCCGCTTCGCGCGCATCATCTCGAGGCCCACCCCGAAGAGGAGGATGCCGCCCGCGATCTTGAACGCCGGCAGCGTGATGCCGAAGAAGCTGAAGATGAAGTTCCCGGCCAGGGCGAAGACGGAGAGGACGACGAAGCACGTCGCCGACGCCCGCAGCGCCGTCCGTGCCAGCTCGCGCGGCGGCTGGCCGCCGGCCAGCGCGAGGAAGATGGGCACCGCCGCGAACGGATCGACGATCGAGAAGACCGATCCGAAGGTGACGAGGGTGTAGGCGACCAGGGCAGACATCCGGCGCGCCCATGATAGCGTGAGCGCCGCGGTGCGCTCCGAGACGGTCGTCGAGGGTGTCGTCGAGCGCATCACCTTCGAGAGCGCCGACTCGGGTTTCCGCGTCCTCAAGCTGGCGGTGGCGGGGCGAGCCGACCGGCTCGCCGTCATCGGGACCTTTCCGCCGATGGCGGTCGGCGCGCGCATCCGCGCCCGCGGGCAGATCGTCGTCGACAAGAAGCACGGCGAGCAGCTCCGCGTGGAGTCGGTCATCGAGCTCGCGCCGGACACCCTCGCCGGCCTCGAGAAGTACCTCGCGTCGGGGATCATCAAGGGCGTCGGGCCGAAGCTGGCGCAGCGCATCGTCGGCGCCTTCGGGCTCGACTCGCTCAAGGTGCTCGACGAGCAGACGCACCGCCTCGCCGAGATCGAGGGCCTCGGCGCGAAGCGGCGGACCGCGCTCGTCAGGGCGTGGCGCGAGCAGCGAGCGCTGCGGGACGTGATGGTCTTTCTCCAGGCCCACGGGGCGACGACCGCGCTCGCGATGCGCATCGTGAAGCGGTACGGCGCGAACGCGATGAGCGTCGTCTCGCGCGACCCGTACCGCCTCGCCCTCGACGTCCACGGCGTCGGCTTCAAGACCGCCGACCGCATCGCCACGTCCATCGGCGTCGCGACCGACTCGCCCGAGCGGATGCAGGCGGGGGTCCTGCAGGTCGTGCACGACGTGACCGAGGCCGGCCACGTGTGGACGTCGGAAGAGGAGCTCCTCGGGCGCGCGGCGCCGATGCTGGGCTTCGAGGCGGAGGACGCCGCCGTTCACGAGCGCCTCGAGGGGGCGGTGCGGGCGCTGGTGCTGGCGGGGCGCGCCGTCGTCGAGGCGCCGGAGGGCGAGCGCATCGTGTACGCGACGGAGATGTTCGACGCCGAGGTGCGCCTGGCGCGCCGCCTCGCGGAGATCGCCCGCGCTCCGGCGCGCAAGCTCGACGGCGTGGACGCGGCGGTCCGCTCGTTCGAGATGCGGGCCCGCGTGGAGCTGGCCCCGGAGCAGCGCAGCGCGGTCGAAGCGGCGGCGCGGCAGCAGGTGCTCGTGGTGACCGGCGGGCCCGGGGTCGGCAAGACGACGATCGTCCGGGCCATCCTCGCCGTCCTCGCGGGCTCCAAGGTCGACGTGCGCCTGGCGGCGCCGACCGGGCGCGCCGCCAAGCGGATGAGCGAGGCGACGGGCGGCGAGGCGACCACCCTGCACCGGCTGCTCGAGTTCGATCCCAAGAAGTACGCCTTCAAGCGCGACCGGAGCCGACCCATCGAGGGCGGCGCGGTCATCGTCGACGAGGCGTCGATGCTCGATCTCCCGATGGCCGACGCCCTCACCCAGGCCATCGCCCCCGGCACGCGCCTCATCCTCGTCGGCGACGTGGACCAGCTCCCCAGCGTCGGCCCCGGCGCGATCCTCCGCGACGTCCTCGCCTCGGGCGCCGTCCCCTCCGTGCGCCTGCGCCAGATCTTCCGCCAGGCGGCGCAGAGCCTCATCGTCACCAACGCCCACCGCATCAACGACGGCGAGCCGCCGGTCTCCCCGCCGGCCGGCTCGAACGCGGACTTCTTCGTCGTCGAGCGGCGCGACCCCGAGCACGCCCGCGACACCCTCATCGAGCTCGTCACCCAGCGCATCCCCAACCGGTTCGGCCTCGACCCCGTCCGGGACGTCCAGGTGCTCACCCCGATGAACCGCGGGCCGGCCGGAGCCATCGCGCTCAACGAGGCGCTCCAGGCCGCGATCAACCCGCGCGGCGACGCTTTCGTCCGAGGTGCGCGCACCTACCGCGTCGGCGACAAGGTGATGCAGCTCAGGAACGACTATGACCGGAACGTCTTCAACGGCGACGTCGGCTTCATCACGAGCATCGATCCGGAAGAGAGCGCGATGACCATCCGTTTCGACGAGCGGGAGGTCGCGTTCGAAGCGTCCGACCTCGACGACCTCGTCCTCGCCTACGCCTGCACCGTCCACAAATCGCAGGGAAGCGAGTACCCGGCCGTCGTCATCCCGCTCCTCACCACCCACTTCGTCATGCTCTCGAAGAACCTGCTCTACACCGCCGTGACGCGTGGCAAGCGGCTCGTCGTCCTCGTCTGCGACCCGAGGGCGCTCGAGATCGCCCTTTCGCAGCGCCGGCGCGAAGATCGCCGGACACGGCTGGGTTCCCGCCTGGCGGAGGCCGGTGCATGAGGCGGTCGTCGTTGACGTCGGTGCGCGTCATGAGCACGCTGTAGGGACCGATGCTGCGCCGTCTCCTCGTGGGCCTGATCCTGGGCGTGATCGTGGGGGGCCTCGCCGCGGCCGCGCTCGTGGCCGGGTTGCACATCCCGCTCTTCGCCCCGGACACGGGCGGCGCGGTGCTGGCCTACCTCGCCGCCGCGGTCACCGGGGTGCTCACCGGCCTCGTCGCGGGCAAGCCGATCTGGGCGTCGGGGGCGAAGATCGAGGCCGGGCTGAAGGCCTTCTTCGGGGCCCTCCTGGCCGCCGGGCTGATGTTCGCCCTCCGCCAGTGGGTGCACTTCCAGCCGGACATGGCGTTCCTCATGCCGGGGGTCGACCCAGTCGACGTTCACACCGCCGTCGTCGGGTCGGTGCCGGCGCTGGCGCTCCCCGCGGTGGCGGCCGTGCTCGGCGGGTTCTTCGAGCTCGACAACACGGGCGGCGCCGACAAGGACGACGCGAAGGACGCCGGGTCCAAGTCGAAGAAGCGCGTGGCCGACGACAAGGCGAACGGGACGGCGAAGAAGCGCGTCGCCGACGACGACGACGCCGACGAAGAAGCCGCGCCGGTCGCGCCCAAGCGCGCCAAGCGCTGAGCACCCATGCCGCCCGCACGGGTCGTCCTCTACCTGGCGACGATGGGCATGCTGGTGATGTTCTTCCGCGCGGTCCTCGTCGGGCCGCCGCCGTTCGAGCTCTCGGTCACGGCCACCGTGGTCTACTTCGGGCTGGTGCTCGGGGGCGTCTTCGTCCTGCGGTGGCGCGTGTTCGTCGACGCGGTCGTGCGTGGCCCGAAGGGCGCGCGCGGTGTCGCGCTCACGTTCGACGACGGGCCGCATCCGAAGTGGACGCGGCGGGTGCTCGCGACGCTGGCCAAGCACGAGGCGAAGGCGACGTTCTTCCTCGTCGCGCGCAAGGCCGAGGAGCACCCGGAGGTGGTGCGCGCGATCCTCGACGCCGGGCACGCCGTCGGCCTGCACTCCTACGCGCACGACCGCCTCTTCGCGCTGCGGAGAGAGAGGCGGGTGAGGGAGGACCTCGAACGAGGGATCGAGACGCTGGAGCGGCTCACCGGCCGCCGGCCGGCGCTGTTTCGGCCGCCCATCGGGCACACGAATCCGGTCATCGCGCGCGTCGCCGACAAGCTGGATCTCACGGTGGTCGGCTGGAGCGCCGCCGGTCGCGACGGCGTTGCTTCGGCCGACGCGGAGCACGTGGTGTCGCGCATCCGGAGGAACGTGCGCGACGGCGCCATCGTGCTGCTCCACGACGCCCCCGAGCGCGGCGACCGCGAGCCCGCCGCCATCCGCGCGCTCCCGATGCTCCTCGACGCCCTCGCCGCCGAGCGACTCGACGTCGTACCGCTTGCCCCCTGGGTCGAAGGTCAATGAAGAGGAGAAGGCCGCAGAGCCGCAGAGAGGATTTGTTTTTCCAAACCCAATCTCCTCTCGGCGTCTCCGCGCCTCTGCGGCCAATCCCCTCTCATTCGCGGGGCAAGAGGACGTAGAACCTCGCGCCGCTGGTGTAGCTCGCGTCGAGCGCGATCTCTCCGCCGGCCGACTCGACGAGGCCGCGGCACACCGCGAGGCCGAGCCCTGTCCCCTCGCCGACCTCCTTGGTCGTCACGAATGGCTCGAACAGGCGATCCCGCACGCCGGCGGCCACCCCCGGCCCATCGTCCTCCACTTCGATTCGCACGCGGTCGCCGTCCGTGCGCACGCGCACCGTCACGCGACCACCCTCGCGCTTCGCGTCCGCCAGGGCCGCTCCGGCGTTGAGCACGAGGTTCAACAGCACCTGCGTCAGTCGCGGCCCGGGCAAGGTCACTCGCGGCTCGCCCTCGACGTCCACCTCCACGCGGGCGGCGCGAAAGGCCTTCTGCGGCTTCACGAGCGCCACCACGTCGCCCACGACCGACCTCACGTCGGCCGGCGTCGGCGGCCCGCTGACCGAGTCGGCCGCCTGCTCGGGACGCGCGAAGTCGAGCAGGTCCCGCAAGACGACGTGGATGCGCTCGGTCTCCTTGCGCATGCGCTGGACGAAATCGCGCTGCGTCTCGGCCGACAAGTCGCCGTCGAGGAGCAGGTCCTCCATGCCCATGAGGGCGGCGATGGGGTTGCCGATCTCGTGCGCCACGCCGGCCGCCAGCCTCCCGACGCTCGCCATGCGCTCGCTCCGCACGAGCTGCGCCTGCGTCTGCGTGAGGCGCGTCGTCGTCTCGGTGAGCTCGTCGATCTTCAGGAGCAGCTTGGCCTCCTCGGCGATGAGCTTCGCCGTCATCGACTGCACGCTCGTCCCCAGCTCGGTGAGCTCGCGCGCGCCGCCCCGCGGGACCCGCAGCGTCCGCGCGCCGCTCGCCACCCGGTCGGTCGCGTCGACGAGCTGCTCGACGGGGCGAACGATGAGCCGCGTCAGCGCGAAGTACGCGAAGACCATGAGCGCGAGCGCGAAGGTCAGCATGTAGAGCGCCACCAGGCGGACGAGCGACGCGCTCGCCGCGCCCGCGTCGTCGAGGCGGACCCGCGTCACGACCACCGCGTCGCCCGCTGGCGAGAGCACCTCCAGCGCTCGGCCCGTCGCACCGTGGACCACCGCCGTCGTCTCGGCGCTGCCCGGCGGCGGCGCCTTCATCGCGCCCTCGTCCGCCGGCGAGCCGGCGCACGCGAGGCGCGCCCCATCGCGCGCGAAGACGCAGACCGCGTCGACGTCGTCCCATCCCACGTGCCCCTCGAGCGCCCGCGGCAGAGCCCCGGGAGTGCCCGAGGCTCGCGCGTCCGTCACGTGCGCCGCGATGGCTCTCCCGAGCACCCGCGCCCCGCGGTCTCGCTCCCCCGCGACGCTCGCCTGGGTGAGGCTCGCCACCGCGAAGAACAGCGGCACGAAGGCGAGCAACATGAGGCCCGCCAGCGCGAGGACGATCTGCAGCCTCAGCCCGGCCTGGCGCGCGCCGCTCACCAAGAACGACGCTACCAGGCCTGCCGGCGTTCAGTTCGCCGGCGCGGCCAGGTAGTCGATCATCGCCTGCCAGTCGTCGTGCGACATGTGGACGCGGCGGTCGTGGCGCGTGAAGGCCTCTTCGAGCTGGGCCCGCGTCCGCGTCTTCGGCTCGGGGGCGACGTGGCAGCGTCCGCACTGGTGCGAGTGCAGCGACGCGATGGGCGGTCCGTCCGGAGCGGCGGCCTCGGTGCAGCCCGCGAGGGCCAGCAGGGCGACGGCGAGGAGGGCGGCGCGCATCGAGGGTCAGACCGGGGTCGGGCCGAAGTTGAAAATCATAGTCAACTCACGCAGGATGGACCAGAAACCGAGGCGTTTCAAGCCCTCAGCCGACGTCGAGGCCGAAGGCCTCGCGGAGGGCATGCGCGACGCCGCCCCCCTGCGCCGAGGTCATCGGTAGCTCGTCCGTGGCCCGGGCCTTCACCTCGGCCGGGGCCTGGGCCATCACGAACGAGCGGCCCGCCACGTCGAACATCGGCACGTCGTTGATCCAGTCCCCGACGCAGACCGTGTCCGCCAGGGCCACGCCCTCGTGCTGGGCGATCCACTCGAGCGCGGTTCCCTTCGTGCCGACCGACGAGCGCACGATCATCGCCCAGAGCCCGACGTGGTTGCCCCGGCGCATGGGGAAGGCCGCGGCGATGATCGCGCCCGGGAGCTCCCGGTGGAGCTCCGCGACGACGCCGGTCACCGCCTCCTTCGGCCCCACCGCCACCACGGCGGTCACCCCCTCCTCGGCGGTCCACAGCTCGTGGCGGAAGACGTCGGCCACGACGCGCACGTCGTTCGACCAGGTCGCCACGTAGTCCACGAAAGGCGCCCCGGCCGTATCGTGCCCGATGGCGTCCCGGGCGAAGACGAAGGTGGCCACCTGGGAGCGGGCAAAGGCGCCCCGGAGGAGCTCCGCCTGCGCATCGCGCATCCCATTGTGGAGCAGCGTCGTGTGGTCGCTGGCGCGCACGAGGTGGCTGCCGTCGGCGCACGCGACGGCGCCCCGGAGCCCGAGCACCTCGACCGTCCCGCGCGTGCCCGAGTACAGCCGGCCCGTGACGATGCTCACCGGGATGCCCGCGGCGAGGGCCGCGTGGATGGCCCTCACGTCGTGCGGATGGGGTGTGCCCGCGGGATCGAGCAGGGTGCCGTCGAGATCGACGGCCAGGAGCCGCGCGGGCACCTGCCGGTCAGGCCTGCGGGGCCTGCGCGGCGGGGTAGACCGAGACCTTGCGCTGCGTGCGGCTGCGCCACTCGTACTTCACGACCCCGTCGACCAGGGCGAAGAGCGAGTAGTCCGAGCCGACGCCGACGTTGTGACCGGCGTGGATCGACGAGCCGACCTGACGCACGAGGATGCTCCCCGCCGTGACCTTCTCGCCGCCGTAGACCTTCGTGCCGCGCCGCTGGGAGTTGGAGCTCCGGCCGTTGCGCGTGCTGCCTGCACCTTTTTTGTGAGCCATGTGCTTACCGTTTGCTCAGGCGACGATGTTGACGATTTGGAGCGCGGTGAAGGGCTGCCGATGCCCGTTCTTGCGCCGGTAGTTCTTGCGGCGGCGGAACTTGAAGACGATGAGCTTCTTGCCGAGGCCCTGGCTGGCAATCTTCGCCTCGACCTTGGCGCCGCTGACGAGCGGCTGGCCGACCTTGACCGCGTCGCCGCCCACCAGGAGGACCTGATCGAACGTCACCGCATCGCCGACGTTTCCGGGGAGCTTCTCGACCCGGACCTGATCACCGGCGGCGACCCGGTACTGCTTTCCGCCCGTCTTGAACACCGCGTACATTGGGAAATCCCTCTTGGGTAGCCGAGGCCGGGAGGCCAGGGCGGGGTTTGCTGGGGCGCGGGAGTATACGGGCGGAAACCCGTTTGTAAAGCGCCCTCGAAACTGTGGTTTTCTACGCCCATGCCCGCCGGGTACCTCGCCCTCGTCCTCCACGCGCACCTCCCCTTCATCCGGCACCCGGAGCACGCGCGGCACCTCGAGGAGCGCTGGCTCTACGAGGCGCTCATCGAGTGCTACCTGCCGCTGCTCGAGGCGTTCGACCACCTGGCGGCCGACGAGGTCCCCTTCGCGCTGACGATGAGCGTCACGCCTCCGCTGGCGGCGATGCTGAAGGACGAGCTCCTGAGGCAGCGCTTTCACGAGCACCTGGGGCGCCTGGAAGACCTGGCGGCGAAGGAGCAGAAGCGCCTCTGGGGCGACGAGAAGCTCGCCCCCGTCGCCACCTTCTACAAGGAGCACCTCGGGCGAATGCGCGCGGTGTGGGACCGCCACGAGGGCGACGTCGTCGCCGGGCTCGTGAAGCACTGGGACGCGGGACGGCTCGAGCTTCTCACGTGCTCGGCGACGCACTGCTACCTGCCCGGCATGCTGCCCGCGCGCGAGGGCATCCGTCCGCAGCTCGAGCTCGGCGTTCGCGGCTTCGAGCGGCTCGTCGGGCGACGGCCCACCGGCGCCTGGCTCGCCGAGTGCGCCTACCACCCCGACTTCGACGACGAGATCGCCCGCGCGGGCATCCGCTTCACCATCGTCGACACCCACGGCGTCGCGAACGCGCGCCCGCGGCCGCCCTACGGGGTGCATGCGCCGATCGCGAGCCCGAGCGGCGTCGCGTTCTTCGGGCGCGACGCCGAGTCGAGCAAGCAGGTGTGGTCGCGCGACGAGGGGTATCCGGGCGACGCGTTCTACCGGGACTTCTACCGGGACATCGGGTTCGACCTGCCGGTCGCGCAGCTCGACGGCGAGGTCGCCGGGGACGGCTCGCGGCTCATGACGGGCCTGAAGTACTTTCGCATCACGGGCAAGGACGTCGAGAAGCAGCCGTACCAGCCGGGCGTCGCGGCCGAGAAGGCCAGGGAGCACGCGGCGAACTTCGTCTTCAACCGCGCCGCGCAGGTGCGGCACCTCGCGAGCACGATGGCGCTGCCGCCCATCGTCGTCGCGCCCTACGACGCGGAGCTCTACGGGCACTGGTGGTTCGAGGGGCCGATGTTCCTCGAGGCGGTCTTCCGGCGGATGCACGAATCGGCCGGGCGTGACGGAGGCGAGGTCGCGCCCATCACGCTGCGCGAGTACCTCGTCCGGCACCCGGTCTGCGTGGAGGCGACGCCGAGCGCGAGCTCGTGGGGCGCGGGTGGCTACGGCGAGGTCTGGGTCGGCCCCGAGGCGGCGCCCACGTGGCGGCACGTGCACCACGCGACCAGGTACGCAAAGCGGCTCGTCGAGGACCACCGCGGCGCCGACGGGCTGCGCGGGGAGGCGCTCGATCAGGTGATCCGCGAGCTGCTCCTGCTCCAGTCGAGCGACTGGCCGTTCATCCTGAAGACCGGCACCGCGACGAGGTACGCCGAGGCACGCATCCGGTCGCACGTGCACCGACTCCGCCACCTCGGTCACCTCGTCGAGACCGGGCGCATCGAAGGGGAGGACGCGGCGTGGCTCGCCGACGTGCGCCGCCGGGACAACTTCCTCGCCGCCATGCGCGGCGACGAGCTGCGAAGGCCCTTCGGAGATCTTCCGCCTTCTTGATCTTTTGATCTTTCTGTTCCACTCCTTCTCCGGATGGTGATCGAAGGCACCTACACGGCGCTCGTCACGCCGTTCCGGGAGGAGGCGGGTCAGCCGATCGACTGGGACGCGCTCGACGCGCTCATCGACGCCCAGATCGCCGGCGGCGTCACGGGCCTCGTCCCCTGTGGGACGACCGGCGAGAGCCCCACGCTGACGGGCGAGGAGCACGCGGCGGTCATCGAGCGCACCGTGAAGCGCGCGAAGGGGCGCGTCCAGGTCATCGCCGGCACCGGCTCGAACGCGACGCACGAGGCGGTCGCTTCTTCGCAGCACGCGGACCGCGTCGGGGCCGACGCCGTCATGGTGGTCGTCCCGTACTACAACCGGCCGACGCAGGAGGGGCTCTACCGGCACTTCGTCGAGGTCGCGAAGAGCGTCCGTGTCCCGGTCGTCGTCTACAACGTTCCGCCGCGGACCGGCTCCGACCTCCTGCCCGAGACGCTCGCGCGCATCGCCGAGGCGGCCCCCAACGTGGTGGCGACCAAGGAGGCGACCGGGAACGTCCTGCGCGCGCAGAAGATCCTCCAGACCATGGGCGCGCGGATGACCGTCCTCTGCGGCGACGACGCGCTGACCCTGCCCATGTGCGCGGTCGGCGCGCGCGGCGTCATCAGCGTGGCCTCCAACGTGCTCCCGGCCGAGGTGGCGCGCGCGACGCGTCTCGCCCTGGAGGGACCCGCCGCGGAGGCGAGGAAGGCGCACCTCGCGCTGCTCCCGGTCTACGAGGCGCTCTTCCTGGAGGCGAACCCCGGGCCGGCGAAGGCCGCCCTCGCGCTGCGCGGGGTGATGCGGGACACCGTCCGCGGGCCGATGGCGCCCTGCAACGCGGCGACGCGCAAGGCCATCGCCACGGCGCTCGAGGCCTACGCGGCAGGCGGTCGCTGACGGATGTGGATCACATCCCAAAGCCTCCCGAAGGTCGGCTAGCGATGCGTCTCGCGGTCGTCGGGGCCAGCGGACGGATGGGGCGCGCGGTGGTGCGGCTGGCGCATGCCGCGGGGGTCGAGATCGTGTGCGCGGTGGGGGCGACGGACATCGGCCGCGATGCGGGTGAGCTCGCGGGCGTGGGCGCGTTCGGCACGTGCGTGGTGGACGGGCTCGCGGCGATCGAGCACGCGAAGGCCGACGTCGTGATCGACTTCTCGGCGCCGGCCGCCACGCTCGCGCTGGCGCCCATCGCCGCCGCGGCGGGGAGCGCGCTCGTGTCGGGGACGACCGGCCTCGGCGACGACGCGCGCGAGGCCTTCGATCGGGCGGCGGCCCGCGTTCCCGTGCTGTGGGAGCCGAACATGAGCCTCGGCATCCACGTGCTCTCGGAGCTCGTGCGGCGCGCGTCGTCGGCCCTCGCGGACTGGGACGCCGAGATCATCGAGACCCACCACCGGGCCAAGGTGGACGCGCCGAGCGGCACCGCGCTGCGGCTCGCGGAGTCCACCGGCCGCGCGCGGGTCGGGATGCACTCGCTGCGAGGGGGCGACGTCATCGGCGATCACGAGGTCCACTTCCTCGGCGGCGGCGAGCGGATCGAGCTCGCCCATCGCGCCACGAACCGCGACGTCTTCGCTTACGGAGCCCTTCGCGCGGCACGCTTCGTCGCCGGGCGTGCCCCCGGCCGCTACGGCCTCCGCGACGTCCTCAGAACGTGACGCGCAGATCCACCCCGCCGCCGCGCGAGCCCATCAGCGGGACGACGTCGACCTTCGTCTTCGCCGCCGGAGGCGTCGTCGCGTCGCGAGAGGAGTCGCTCGAGCCGTGATCGGTCACCATCAGGACGAAGCCGGTCGCCACGAGCGCCGCCCCGACGCCGGCGAACGTCCAGCCCAGCGACGACACCGTGACCGCATCCTTGCTCTTCTGGCAGGCATCGACCGCCTGGGGGTTGATTCCCGTCTTGCAGACGTCGGTCACCGACGGCGGCACGCTCCCCCGGTCCGTCTTGCTCGCGTTGCTGTCGTTGATCCACGCGAGACCTTCGACGCCGCCGACGACGAGCAGACCCGCGCCCACCACGAGGGCCGAGTAGGTGGCGACCTTCCTCAGCGGGAACGACGAGTGGCTCGTCGTGTCCACCGGCGCGGCGGCGGGCGCGAGCGGGAACGTCAGCTCCTGCTCGGTCCCGACGTTGATGGTCGCCGATTGCGCCGGCGACTCGAAGCCCGGCACGCGGACGCCGATGGTGTGCGCGCCGCCGCCCACGTCGACCCGCGCGACGCCGCCGTCGAGGGTCCCCTTGTCGACGCCGTCGACCGTGACCCATCCGCCGCCGGTGCCGGCGTGCACGACCAGCGTCCCCCCCGCGACGCCGCCGGTGACCTTGCCGAAGAGGCGCGTCGCGATCTGCCGGAGAGACTCGTCGCTCGCGTCCTTGAGGTTCTCGCTGTAGCTCTCGCTCCCGTCGCCCTCGGGCTTGCCGCGCGACCAGAGGTGCATCTCGGCGGTCACCTCGCCGGGCGTCTTTTTCTTGCCCATCGTGCCCCACACGTAGTGGTCCGCGTGGAGCT
>JBEKGQ010000078.1:0-14652 GCA_050012715.1 Polyangiaceae bacterium | reverse complement strand
CCTCGAGGAACGGCTGCACGAACCGCTCGAAGCGCTTCTCCCAACCATTCGGGTCCTTCACGCCCCTCTATGGAGACCAAGTCGTCGCGAATGGAAAGAGAAAAGTGACCAGGTAGTGCTAGAGCACCAATCACACGCACGCCCCCGCCGTGCGCGCGCCTCGCGAAAGCCGTGGCGCCGTGTAGACTCCACCGACGGAGATGACGCGACCCCGCATGGCCCGCCCGCTGCACACGTCCCTCGCCGCGCTGGCGGTCGCCGCGCCGCTCCTCATGGGCTGCGGGGCCCGGGCCGGCGTTCGCGGTCCGGTGATGCACGTCGAGCGCGCCGGCCCCGCCGTGGCGGAGATTGGCGACGACGCTTTCGCGGCCGCGGTGCACGATCTCCTTCTGAGCGAGCCGCGGACCGCCGAGCGCTCCGTCCGGCTCGGGGCGGTCGAGTCCCGGCAGATGACGCGCGCGGCGGCACGGTTCCACGCCCACGACGTCGACCGCGGCCTCGCCGCGGTGAGCGGCGGCCTCTATCTCGTGCGGGTCGGCGAGCCGGCGCAAGGCATCCTCGGGCCGGACGGCGCCGAGGCGCTGAAGGGCGCCGTCCGCGAGATCGCCGCGAAGGGCGACGAGGGACGGGCGCGCGCGCTCTACGACCTGTTGCTCCAGGTGGGGTCGCCCGCCGACCGGGCCGACGTGCGCGCGCACATCGACGCCCTCGACGCGTGGACGCGGACCGCGGTCGCGACCGGAGGTCCGGTGGCGAGCGCCGGCGGCCTCGAGCGCGTCGCGGTGCACCGCCGGCTGCTCGAGCCGAGCCAGGAGGCGCTGACCGACGCGTCGGGCAGCACCGGCGAGTGGATCCGCCGCGCGCTGACGCTTCGCGACCGCTTCCGGAAGACGCGCGTGCAGCCCCCGCGCGACGAAGGGGCGGAGGCGTGGCGCGCGTTGGAGACGGGGCCGCTCGTGCTCGCGTCGCTCTTCCTGCGTGACGCCGACATGCCGGGCGCCATGGCGGCGCTCGAGCGGGTCCAGGCGCGCGAGCTCCTCGAGTCGGAGCGCCCCCAGTTCGCGCAGGCGCTCGAGGCGGCCGCGCAGGAGGGGAGCATCGACCGGTGCATCGATCTTCTGCACCAGCTGCGGCCACTCGCGGGCCGCGAGCCGTCGCACGACGACGAGGACTTCCAGGACGACCGCGACCTCTTCGGCGCGGCGGCCTTCGGCGTGGCGAGCGAGTGCTACCGGCTCGACCCCACCGTCCCCGAGGTGGCGCTCACGCTGGGCGTCGCGCTGGAGGAGCTGGGGATGGCCGAGGCGACCCCGGCGGTGCTCATCGAGGCCCTCCGCGCGCACCCCGAGGCGCGCGTGGCGAGCGAGGCCCTGGCGCTGTCGCTCGACGCGATGGGCAACGAGGAGCGCGCCGGCGATCCGGACGCGGCGCGGCGGGCGTTCCGGGCCGCGCAGCCGCTGCTGGTGGCGGCGTCGGACAAGGCGCTCGCCGGCAAGGTGCACCCGGGCGCGGCCCGAGTGCGGGCGTCGATGGGGGAGATCGAGCTCCACGAGGGGCGCATCGACGAGGCGCGGAAGCTCCTGCAGCAGTCGGTCGACGAGGAGAGGTCGGGCGGCGTGCTCCTGTCCCTAGCGCGCATCGAGTGGCGCGACGGGCAGACACAGGCCGCCCTCGACCACCTGCGCGACGCCCTCGAGGCGCACGACTCGGCCCGCGATCCGGCGCTCCGGGGCGAGATCCTGCTCACCATCAGCGACGTGACGCACGACAAGGGTGACGCGGCGGCGGCGAGGACTCCGCTCACCGAGGCCCTGAAGGAGCTGCTGCAGTCGCGCGGCGCGGCGCCGGACGCCGACTCGCGGGCCCGCGTCGAGCGCGTGCTGGCGCGTGTCCTCGATCGCTTCGGCGCGGCCCAGCCGGCGCAGCGCGCCCTCGAGCGAGCCTACGCGGCGGCGCCCGGCGACAAGCGGCAGGCGACGCAGACCATCGAGCTGCTCGTGGGGCGGGCCTTCGTCCGCGCCGATCTGCCGAGCGCCCGCGACGGCTTGCAGCGCGCGATGGCGGCCGACCTCGCGGACGACGACCTCATCTACTTCGCGCTGTGGGTCCGGCTGCTCGAGCGCCAGCTCCACGTCGCGAGCGACGGCACGCCCGACCGCGTCTTCGGCTCGGTGCAGGACGACGGGCGGTGGGCGGCCACGCTCGCGCGCTTCGGCGAGGGCAAGCTCAAGGGCGACGAGCTCGTGGCGCGCGCGAAGACCCCCATCCAGAAGTACGAGGCGCTCTTCTACTCGGCGATGGACCACCGCGCGGCGGGCGACACGAAGGGCGGCGACGAGCTGCTCCGGCAGGTCGTCGCCGGGACCGGGCTCGCGCTCAGCGAGGTGACGCTCGCGCGCGACATGCTCGACCCGGGCAAGTCGCAGGTCGGCGGCCCGCTTCCGCCCGACGTCGCCATCCCGTGAGCGCGCCGGTCGCCCTCCGCCGCGCCATCGACTGGGGCGAGCTGGCGCCGCTGAAGCTCCGCGCGCGGCAGGTGGCGGAGGGCGTCTACGCCGGGATGCACCGCAGCAACAAGCGCGGCGCCGGGGTCGAGTTCGGCGGCTTCCGCGAGTACGTCCAGGGCGACGACCTGCGCTGGCTCGACCGGCGCTCGCTGCTCCGTCACGACCGACTCGTCGTCCGCCAGTTCGAGACCGAGACCGACCGCGCGCTCTGCCTGCTTGTCGACGCTTCGGCCTCGATGGGCTTTCGCAGCAAGGGGGCTCCCGGTGCGAAGCTCGCCTTCGCCGCCGTCATCGGCGCGGCGCTGACGCGTATCGCCCTCTCGAGCGGCGATCCGGTGAGCCTGACGTTTCTCGGCGGGGGCCCCCGCGCCGCGCACGTCCCGCGGTCGTCGGGGCGGGATCAGTTCGAGCGGATCGTCGCGGTGCTCGAGGCCGTCGAGCCGGGCGGGGACGCGCGCGTCGACCGGGCGGTGCTCGACCGCGCGCTTCAGGCGCTCTCGAGGGCGACCCGCCGTGGAGCCATCGTCGTCTTCCTCAGCGACCTCGTCGACCTCCCCGATGACGCCGGGGAGCGGGTGGCCGCCATCGCCGCCACCGGGCGCGTGGTCTCGATCGTCCAGACGCTCGATCCCGCCGAGGCAGCCTTCCCCTTCGCCGGCACCGTGCGCCTCCGCGCGCTCGAGGGCGGCGCCGTCGTGGAGACGGACGCCGAGGCGACGCGAGACTGCTACCTCGCGGCGCTGGCCTCGCTGAGCGCCACCTGGCAGAACGCCGTCGTGCGTCGCGGTGGTCGCTTCTCGCGCGCGACGACCACCGACGACCCCGTGGGCGTGGTGCGGGCCGTCGTGGAGGGCGTCCGGTGACGTTCCTCAGCACGCTCGCCCTCGCGGTCGCGCTCCTGGTCGTCGCCCCGTATGTCGCGCACCGCCTCCGCCGACGACGCGCCGAGGAGCAGCCGTTTCCACCTGCCCACCTCGTGCAGCCCGCGCCGCCGCAGACGCGGCGTCGCTCGCGCATCGAAGACCGCGCGCTGCTCGCCGCGCGCGCGGCGTCCGTGCTGCTCCTTGCGCTCCTCGGCGCGACGCCGTTCGTGCGGTGCTCGCGGCTGTCGCTCCAGCGGTCCGGGGGCGCCTCGGTCGCGATGGCGATCGTGATCGACGACTCGATGAGCATGCAGGCCACCGCCGACGGGAAGACGCGCTTCGAGCGGGCGCGCGCCGGGGCACGCGAGCTGCTCGGCTCGGCGCGCGAGGGGGACGCGGTCGCGGTCGTCCTCGCCGGCGCGCCCGCGAGGGTCGCGCTCGCCGCGACGACGGACCTTGGGGCCGCGCGGAGCACGATCGCCGGGCTCACGCCGGCCGATCGCGCGACGGACCTCGACGGCGCGGTGGCCCTCGCGCGAGGGCTCGTGTCGTCGCTCCCGCAGGTCGACCGCCGCATCGTCGTGCTGAGCGATCTGGCGGACGGCCACCCGGAGGGGCCGGCCCTCGGCGCCGACGGCCCCGTGCCGGTCTGGGTCGCGCTCCCGGAGCTGCGCGGCGCGGCGGCCGACTGCGCCTTGATGCGCGCGGATCGCAGCGGCAGCCGCGTGCGCGTCGGCGTGGCGTGCGGGCCGGGCGTGACGCCGGCGGGGCGGGACATCGTCGTCGAGGATGCCGACGGCAAGGAGCTCGGCCGCGTCGGCGCCCCAAACGGCACGACGGGCGAGGCGGTGGTGCTCTTGCCCTCCGAGGATGCGGCGGCCTCGCGCGCGCATCTGCTCGGCGGCGACGCGGTCGTCGGCGATGACTTCGCCCCGGTGCTCCCGGAGATGAGCCGCGGCGCCATCGGCGTCGTCGCGGATTCGGCCGACGAGACCGTCGCCACCGGCGGCGCCCCCATCGTAGAGCAGGCGCTCTCGGCGCTGAAGCTCGATGTCGACGTCCGGCCCATCCCGGCCTTCCCCGACCGCGCCGAGGAGCTCGCCGGCGACCTCGGCGTGCTCCTCGACGATCCGCCAGGCCTCACACCTGAGCAGCGCCACGCCCTCGGCGGCTTCCTCGACGGCGGCGGGGTCGTCCTGGTCGCGCTCGGGCCGCACGCGGCGGCCGCGCCGCTCGGTGCGTCGCTCGAGCCGGTGCTCGCCCACAGCGTCAGCTGGGGCGAGACCAAGTCGGCCGGGGGTGACGCCGCCAGCGCCGTGGGCCCCCTCGCGGAGCCGGCGCGCAGCCTGGTCGACCTCGGGACGACGCGCCGTACGATCCTGGCGCCGGAGGACGCGAGCGCCATGGATCCGCTCGTCAAGTGGACCGACGGCGCCCCGCTCGTGGCTCGCCGCTCGATCGGGCGCGGCGAGGCGTGGATCGTGACCTTGCCCTTCTCGGTCGACGAGAGCGACCTCGCCCTTCGCCCGGCGTTCCTCGCGCTCCTCGACGCGTGGGTGCGCGTGGCCCTCGAGCGCGCCGCCCCCAAGCGCAGCGACGTGGGAACGACGTGGCGGTTCCCGGGCGCGCACACCGTCGGGGCGTCGGGGCCGGCCGCGGTCGCCGTGTCGCACTACGAGGGGGTCGCCCGCATCGTCCCGCCGCTGGTGGGCGTCTACCACATCTCGGTCGACGGCAAGACCGAGACGCGCGTCGCGGCTCCGGTGGCGAGGGAGCTCGACTTCCGGCCCCGACCCGCATCGCCCGCGACGTCCGGCGAGGGGTTGGGTGAACGGCGCGCCGCGGTCGACGTCAGCGGGCAGGTCGCGCTCGCGCTTCTGGCCCTCGTGGCCGCGGAGATCGCGCTCCGAGCTTGGTCGCGACGCAAAGTCGAGCCGGTTTGACCTAGGCTATCGGGCGATGAGGTTCGCTCTCCCCGCCGCGCTCGCGATGTTGGTCTGGTCCACCCCGGGCTGTTACAGCGCCGGCGCTTACGGGCACGCGCCGCGCTACGTCGAGCTGAGCGAGGAGACGACCGCCGCCGCCGGGGCTCGCGAGTACGACCCGGTCATGGTCGAGCGGCAGCCCGAAGAGTGGCGCAAGGGACGGGTCAGCCTCTTCGGCGTCGTCGACACGCGCACCGCGGGGCCCGGGGGCCAGGCCCTCCTGAAGCTCTCGGTGCGCCGCCTCGACCCGCGTAACCTCTGCGTCAACGAGCACGACGACGACACCTGCCGCGTCACCGTCAGCGACAAGGACTTCGGCGTGGTCTACGCGCTCGTCACGCTCCGCGGCGACGACGATGTCGGCCCGCGCGCGGTCGGCCAGCGGTCCCTCGTGCGCATCGTCGGAACCGTCGGGCAGGACGTCTCGCCCTCGGACGGCGCGCCGATCATCCACACCACCTTCGCCCGCCACTGGCCGGCGTACTTCTACGTGACCCGCGCGAGCGCGGGCCAGATGCGGCAGTAGCGTCAGCGCTTCTCGATCATCGCCGCGAGACGCTCGTCGACCGCCGCCGCCGCCTCGTCCGCGAGCGCCCGCGCCTCCGCCAGCAGCGCGCCGCACGCCGCTCGCCTCTCGGCCACGTAGGCCGGGTCGCTCACGCCCTTCAGGTTGATCAGCACGTTCCACAGCCCGCCGCGCACGCCGGCGAAGGCGATCTGCACGCCGACCGCGCCGTCGCTCAGCGAGGCCGGGTTGCCGTGCGTGACGACCGCGCGCGCCAGCTTCATCGCCGCGTAGCTCGCCTCCGCCGTCGACCAGGGCACGTCGGCGGCCGCCTGGAGGCCCTCCTGCATCTTCCTCGCGCGCTCGTCCTTCTCCTCCGGCGTCGCCTGGGGCAGCCGCAGCGCGTCCATGTAGCCCTGGAACGCCTCCGAGTCCGCGTCGATCGCCACGACCAGCTCGTCCTTGATGCGCTGCGCCTCCTCGGCGATGCGCGCCAGCTCCGCGTCGCGATTCTCGGTCCCCTCCTTGCCGTACGTCAGGTTCGCCACCATCGATGCCAGCGCCGCGCCGAGCGCCCCCGCGAGGGCCGCGACCGAGCCTCCTCCCGGGGCCGGTGAGTCGCGCGACACCTCGTCGGTAAAATCGAGCACCGTCCGCTGCACCAGCGCGCTCGCCGGCACCACGGGCAGACCAATCACCTTCGCCTTCACGTCGAAGGGCGCGACGTCGGTGAGGCCCAGCGAGGTGACCGCGGTCTTCAGGACGTCGCCCACCGGCTGCCCGAGCGTGCGCCCCTGCCGGCCGAGGTAGTAGCGCCCCGCCTGCAGCATCGCCGCGAGGGGCACGACGCCCACGATCTCGCTGCCCGTGACCACGAGGCCGCGCTCGCCCGCGAGCGAGCGCGAGGCCTCGAGCACCTGGTGCGGAGGCGTCGTCTCGTAGTCCGTCAGGTTGATCGAGACCTGCGCCCGATCGTAGTCCTTCACGTACCAGCCGACCGCCTTGCAAGCGCGGAAGAGCCCGGGCCGATAGACCGACTGGCCGACCACGTTCGGCGGGTCCAGCTCGTTCGCGCGGAGAAGCGCGCCGAGGTCGTACCCGTGCCGCTGGTCGCAGTGCGACGCGACCTCCTGATAGCTCGTGCCGACGAAGTCGCAGCTCCCGCAGGGGAAGGCGCTGTCCCGGTAGGAGAGCTTCTTGCCGCGCGAGTAGTACGGCGCCACGTTCCCGCTGCGGGCCACGCGCCCCTTCTCGCGAAGGGCGAAGGCGATGTCCGCTGCGTGGTTCTTGTCGGTCGAGTTGAGGTTGACGTTGTACGCGATGAGGAAGGGGCGCGCGCCGATGACCGTCGCCCCCGCGGTCGCGTTCACGGCGGCGGGGCCGAAGTCGGGCTTCCACGCCGGGTCGGCGAGCTTCTTCCCGAGCCCCTCGTACTCGCCGCGGCGGACATCGGCCAGGTTGCGCCTCTGCGGGGTCGTCGCCGCCGCCTCGTAGAGATAGACCGGAATGCCGAGCTCGCGGCCGACGCGCTCGCCGAGCCGCCTCGCGATCGCGACGCAGTCCTCCATCGTGACGCCTTCGACCGGGACGAAGGGGCACACGTCGGTCGCGCCCATCCGCGCGTGCGCGCCTGTGTGCGTACGCATGTCGATCACCTGCGCCGCCGTCGCGATGCCGGCGAAGGCGGCCTGCTCCACCGCCGCGCGCGGGCCGACGAACGTCACCACCGTCCGGTGGGTGTCCACGCCGGGCTCGACGTTGAGGAGCGTCACGCCGCTCACCGCCTCGATGGCGTCCGTGATGCGCTTGATCTTCGCGCGGTCGCGCCCCTCGGAGAAGTTCGGAACGCACTCGACGATGTCGACCGTGGGCGTAGTCATGGATTTCCCGGGGCTCGTTCTACGCCGTCATTTGGTCGGGTTAAAGTACTTCTCCATCGCGAAGAGATCCTCGTCGCCCAGCCCCTCGGCCACCGCCTGCGCTACCTCGCGGGCGATCTCACGCTGCACGGGCAGCGTGAGGCCCACCTCTTGCTGCAGCGCGACGTTCAGCGCTCCGTCCTTCAGCGCCAGCGCCAGCGTGAACTCGGCCGACGTGTAGTCCCGCGCCAGCACCTTGGCCTGCTTGCTCACGTAGCTCGGCGTCGCGAACGCGCCCGCCGTGAACGCCTGCACGACCGTCTCCCGCGCGAGGCCCGCCTTCTCGCCGAGCGCCAGCATGCTCGCGAACGCCACGAAGTGGTGCGCCCCGACCCCGTTGAGCACCACCTTCAGCGCCTGGCCCTGCCCGACACCGCCGGCGCGAAGCACCCGGTCGCACATCGTCCGCAGCACCGGCGTCACCCGCGCGACGTCCGCGTCCGCCCCGCCCACGAGCGCGAGGAGCTCTCCGCGCGTCGCCGGCCCCACGCTCCCGCTCACCGGCGCATCCACGAAGCGCGCCCCCCGCGCCTCCACCGCGCGCGCCGCCTCCCGCGCGGCGGCCCTCCCGATGGTGGACATTTCCAGGAGAACGGCATCCGGCTGGATCGCCGAGAGCACCCCCTGCGGCCCGCCGAGGATCTCCTCAAGCGCCATCGCGTCCGCCACGCACGTCACGAGGATGTCTGCGCCCCGGGCCGCGTCCGCCGGCGTCGTGGCCACGCGCGCGACGACGGGCGCGAGCTCCTCGCCGCGCGCGGCGGTGCGATTCCACACGGTCAGCGGAAACGCCGCCGCGACCCGCCTGGCCATCGGCCGTCCGAGGTTCCCTAGGCCGAGGAAGGAGACGACCGACATGCGTGGGTAGTGGCTCTAGCACGGCGCGGGCCACATTCCTGACAGGACGGGGGGCGTTTCTCGTCGCGTCGCGCTCGCTTTTCGGGGGGTCCTGGCCTTGCGGAAGGCGCTGGGCGCGGCGATAGTTCCCTGTTCGATGCCCTCCGAGTTTCGCCTGCGAACGAGCTTTGAACCCAAGGGCGACCAGCCGCAGGCCATCGAGCAGCTGGAGGCCGGGCTGAAGGGCAACGAGAAGCACCAGGTGCTCCTCGGCATCACCGGCTCGGGGAAGACGTTCACCATCGCCAACGTCATCCAGCGCTCGAACAAGCCAACCCTCATCCTCGCGCCGAACAAGACGCTCGCGGCGCAGCTCTACGGCGAGATGCGCGAGCTCTTCCCCGAGAACGCGGTCGAGTACTTCGTCAGCTACTACGACTACTACCAGCCCGAGGCGTACATCCCGTCGACCGACACGTTCATCGACAAGGACGCCATCATCAACGACCAGATCGACCGCATGAGGCATTCGGCCACGGTCGCCCTCCTAAGCCGTCGCGACGTCATCATCGTCGCCAGCGTCTCGTGCATCTACGGCATCGGCAGCGCGGAGAGCTACCAGGGCCTGCTCATCCAGCTCGTGAAGGGCGAAGAGCTCCGGCGCGATACGCTCCTGCGGCAGCTCGTCGACATCCAGTACGAGCGAAACGACGTCGACTTCCACCGCGGCACCTTCCGCGTGCGGGGGGACGTGGTCGAGATCTTCCCGACCTACGAGCACGAGACGGCGATCCGCGTCGAGTTCTTCGGCGACGACATCGAGTCGATCAAGGAGGTCGATCCCCTCCGTGGCCGCGTGAAGGAGAGCCTCGACCGCTACGCGATTTACCCTGGCTCCCACTACGTCACCCCCCAGCTCCAGATGCGCCGCGCCGTCGACAGCATCCGCGAGGAGCTCCGCGAGCGCATCGACTACTACGACCACGAGGTCCGGTTCCTGGAGAAGCAGCGCATCGAGCAGCGCACGCAGTACGACCTCGAGATGATGGAGCAGATGGGCTTCTGCCAGGGCATCGAGAACTACTCGCGGCACCTGTCGGGCCGAAAGCCGGGCGAGGCGCCGCCCACGCTCATCGACTACTTCCCGGAGGACTTTCTCATCGTCGTCGACGAGTCGCACCAGACGGTGCCGCAGCTCCAGGCGATGTACCGCGGCGACCGCGCCCGGAAGGAGACGCTGGTCGATTACGGGTTCCGGCTGCCGAGCGCGCTCGACAACCGGCCGCTCAAGTTCGACGAGTTCGAGGGCAAGGTGCGCTCGGCCATCTACGTGTCGGCGACCCCCGGGGAGTACGAGCTGCAGAAGTCGCAGGGAGTCGTGGTGGAGCAGGTCATCCGGCCGACGGGGCTGATGGACCCCGAGGTCGAGGTGCGCCCGGTCTCGGGGCAGGTCGACGACCTGCTCGGCGAGATCAGGGACCGCTGCAAGAAGAACGAGCGCGTGCTCGTGACGACGCTGACGAAGCGGATGAGCGAGGACCTCACCGACTACTACCGCGAGCTCGGCGTGCGCGTGCGCTACCTCCACTCGGACATCGACACGCTCGAGCGGATCGACATCTTGCGGGACCTCCGGCTGGGCGAGTTCGACGTCCTCGTGGGGATCAACCTGCTGCGCGAAGGCCTCGATCTGCCGGAGGTGTCGCTGGTCGCCATCTTCGACGCCGACAAGGAGGGGTTCCTCCGCAGCCCGCGCTCGCTCATCCAGACCATGGGGCGAGCGGCCCGCAACGTGAACGGCCGCGTCATCATGTACGCCGACCGCGTGACGCCGGCGATGAAGCACGCGATGGACGAGACGACGCGCCGTCGCACGCTCCAGAACCAGTACAACCTCGACCACGGCATCACCCCGACGACGGTCGTGCGCGCGGTGATGAACATCAACCCGGCGAGCGGGACGATCGACTACCTGAACGTCCCGAAGCTCTCGAAGGTCGCCCAGGCGAGCGGCGGGGCGGAGGTCGACGTCGACGAGCGCCTCGCCGCGATGCGGCTCGAGATGTTCACCGCCGCGGAGAACCTCGAGTTCGAGCGCGCAGCGCGCCTCCGCGACGAGCTGAAGAAGCTCGAGGCCCTCGCCGGCGTCCAGGCTGGAACGGGCACCGACGGCGTGGCGTTCGACCCGTACGCGGGCGGCGGGAAGAAGCGCAGCAGCGGCGTCCGCGGCAAAGGCACGGCGAAGGCCTCCGCTCCCGCGAAGAACGGCCGGCGCTACAAGACGCGCTGACCCGCGCGTCTCTCTCAGCCCTCGCGGCCGGTCATCTCGCGAAACACCGCGACCGCGCCGACGACCTCGCCGTTCGCTCGCGTGAGCGGGCGCGCCGAGGCGACCATCTTGCACTTGCCGACGACCATCACGTCGCTCTCGACCCGCTGTCCCTTCAGCGCCTTCGCGAGAGGGCGCGCCTCGCGCGGGAGGGGCGTCTTTCCGTCCGCCCCGAAGACTCCGTGCCGGTCCAGCCACCCGGCGCCGCCCTTCGACGGCGAGTAGCCCTGCATCCCGAGCATCCGGTCCGCCTCGGAGTTCCACTGGAGCGGCTGGCCGTGGACGTCGGTCACGAGGACCCCTTCGCCCAGCTTGTTGAGGAACGCCGCCTCCGCGCTCGGGCGCGCGGTTCCCGACGACGGCACGGGCTTGCCCTCGACGAGGAGCTTCACGTGCTCGCTGAGCGCCTCGGAGAAGCCGCTGCCCTTCTGCACGTAGCGCGTGATCCCGAGCTGGCGCAGGAGCGCCAGGTCCGTCGGGTTCGCGCCGGCGCTGATCGCGATCGTGACGCAGCGATCGAGGACCGGCGTCCCCTGGAGGTGCATCGCGAGCTCGACGCCGCTCATGTGCGGCATGTGCAGATCGAGGATGAGGAGATCCGGCGTCCAGCCCGAGAGCCGCTTCATCGCGTCGAGCGCGTCGGGCGAACGCTCGATGCGCGAGGTGGGGGCGATCTTCTTCACGCGCAGCTCGATGAGCTTCGCGATGGCCGGGTCGTCCTCCGCGATGAGGACGCCCAGGGCCGGCGCCTCGCGCGGCGCCTCCACCCGCGTCTTGCGGAGCGACCAGAGCACGGACTCCATGTCCGCCGGGCGCTCCATCGGCTCCTTCGCGAGGAGGCGGTCGACGAGCTCGGCCAGCGTGGGCGGGGTGTCCACGCGGAGCGACCCCACCGGGGGCGCGGGCTGGGCGGTGTGCGCCTTGTAGAAGTCCATGACGTCGTCGCCGTAGAACGGCGGCTGACCGGTCAGGAGCTCGAACGCGACGACGCCGAACGCGTACACGTCGACGAGGTGCCCGAAGCGCGTCTCGACCGTGTTCGTGAACGTCTCGGGCGCCATGTAGGGGAGCGTCCCCGACACCTGGCGCTCGCCTTGCGCCTCCGTCTCGAAGAGGCCGAAGTCCATGAGCACGAGGCGCCCGCCCGGGCACACCATGACGTTCGCCGGCTTCACGTCGCGGTGCACGAGGCCCCCGCGGTGCACCGCGCCCAGGGCTTCGGCCAGCGGGACGAGCAGCTCGAGCACCTCCTGGATGCTGAACGGCTCGCGGCTGGCGATGCGGGCGTCGATGCGCTCGCCCAGCGACGTCCCGGTGAGGTGCTCCATCATGACGTACGGCAGACCCGCATGGTCGCCGATGCCGTAGATGGTCACGACGCCCGGGTGGCGCATCGACGCGAGCGCCCGCGCCTCGCTCAGCAGGTGCTCGGCCGCTAGCCCGGCGTCGCGCGGCACCTTCACCGCGACCGAGCGCTGGAGCCGCGTGTCGAGCGCCTCGAAGACGGTCGCCATCCCGCCCTCGCCCAGCACCGAGCGAAGGACGAGGTCCCCCACGCGCTCCCCGATCGCGAGGGCGCCGACGACGCGGGCGTGAATCGGCGAAGTGACCTTCGGGTCGTGCAAGGGGCGGCCCTCGGAAGAATACCCCCCGACTAACCCTTAGCGGCAGGACTAAACCTCGTCCACCCTCCCCGCCTTCTGCAGCTCGTCCACGACGGCGCGGACGTCCTGGGCGCGACTCCTCGGCATCACGAGGACGGCGTCGTCGGTCTCCACGACCACGAGGTCACTCACGCCGAGCAGGGCGAACCGTCGTTTGCGCCCGGTCGAGAGATCCTTCACGAGGTTGTTCGACGCGTCGACGGCGATGGTGCCCTCGGGAAGCGCGTTCCCCCGGGCATCGCGATGGGCGAGCTCCCACGAGACCTCCCAGCTCCCGACGTCGTTCCAGCCGAAGCTCCCCGGGATCACCGCGACGCGATCGGCCTTCTCCATGATGCCGTGATCGATCGAGATGCTCGGCAGCGACGGAAAGACCTCGGCAACGGCGCGCGCCTCGTCCCCCACGTTCGCGTGATCGCCGGCCGCCGCGTCGATGGCGGCGAGGCCGGCGGCGAGCTCCGGCAGGTGGCGGCCGATGGACTGGAGCATCACGCGCGCGCGGAACACGAACATGCCCGCGTTCCACAGGTGGCGCTTGCCCGCGACGAAGCCCTCGGCGCGCGCCCGGTCGGGCTTCTCGACGAAATGCGTGACGGCGTGGGCGCCCTCGGCGAGCAGGCCGCCGAGCTCGATGTAGCCGTAGCCGGTTTCCGGACGCACGGGCGTGATGCCGATGGTGGTGAGCCATCCGTCCTCCGCGGTGCGGATGGCGCGCTCCACGATGGCGCGGAAGCCGGGCTCGTCGGAGATGAAGTGGTCGGCGGGGAGCACGACGATGATGGCGTCGGGATCGGTGCGGGCGATGACGGAGGCGGCCCAGCCGATGGGGGCGGCGGTGTTGCGCGCGACGGGCTCGGCGAGGAGGTGCGCGCGCGGCACGTCGGGGAGGGCACGCGCGGTGGCGTCGAGGAGGGTCGTGCTCGTCGCGATCCACACGTCGCTCGGGGTGATGAGCGGGTGCAGGCGCCGGACGGTGGCCGCGATGAGCGCCTCGTCGCCCGAGCCGGCGAGGGGGAGGAGCTGCTTGGGCCGCGCCTTGCGGGAGGCGGGCCAGAAGCGGGTGCCCGAGCCGCCAGCGAGGATGACGGCGTGAACCTGTGACTTGGTCATCGTGGAGGCTCGTACCACGGCTCGCGGGCTCGCGCGCGGACGTGACGGACCGCGGCGGGCTCGTCGGTCCGAGGGGCCCTGCCTTCAGAACGAGCCCCTCACCCCCGCGCCGCCGGGACCGAGCCAGAGCGACGTGCCGGGGCTCTTCTCGTCGGCCGGGTGGCTCGAGGCGCCGGTGACGAGGCCGACGATCATCAGCGCCGCGCCGGCGCCCGCGCCCACGAACGCGACCGTCGCGATCGTCGCCGTCGTCTGGGCCGTCGACAGGTCCGACTGGTAGGGCGCCTGACAGATGCCGTTCTGGCAATTCGCACGCACGGTCGACGCCTTCGACATCGCGATCGCGCCGCTGACCGCGCCGACCGCGAGGCCGACTCCTCCGACGGCGAGGCCGATCCCGACGAGGGGTGAGGTCGTCCGTGTCGGGCCGGCATCGCTGCCGACCGGCGCCTTGGCCGGCGCCGCCGGTGGTGGACCCTGGGCGCTCGGCGCGGGGCTGACGGGCGCTTCCGGGGGAAGCTCGACGGTGGCGGTGGCGGTCTCCCCCTCATTCACGACGATCTCGGCGACCACGCTCGCGGCGCCCACCATGGCGACGACCCGATGCGGGCCGGGGTTCGTCTGGCGTGGGACGGCGCGAGCGGCTTCGGGTACGACGACCCCGTCGAACGTCAGTGACGCGACACGCTCCGGCGTCGGGCCATGCAGCGCGATCGTCACCCTGGCGATGCGCGGCTCGAGGGCCGCGGCGAGCGCGTCGGCTTCCGCGCGCGCGGTGGACGAGCGCTCCGTCTCGTCGGGCAGCCGCGGCGAGCGGCCCACGGCGAGGCACGCCTCGCGGGCCTCGACGAGCCCGCCGAGCCGCTCGTGGGTCCGGGCGAGAGCGACGCCGATGATGGGCGTCTGCGCGAGCGACCACGCCGCGGCGAACCG
>JBEKGQ010000077.1:0-22809 GCA_050012715.1 Polyangiaceae bacterium | reverse complement strand
TCGACGCGCCTCTTCCGCCCCAGGCGGCGGTGGCTCCGACCGGGATCCGAGCTCACTGCGTCCCGGCGGTGAACCTTTTTCCGTCGACCGCCGAGCCATGGGTCTTCGAGCCAGGTCGACCGAGCGCGCCGGTGCGCGTGGCCGGGGCGACGCGCGCCGAGAGCGGGGTCTACGCCGTCCTCGGCGCTTCCGCGATCGCCCGCGATGACGACTCGGCCGTCGCCAGGGCGCTCCCTCCGGTAAGGCGCTTCGGCGCCGGCGCGATCGAACGCAGTTTCCCGTACGCGTTCTCGACGCGCACCGAGGCAGGGCCGGAAGGCGCCGAGCCTCGGGTCGTCGTGTGCCTGACGAGCCCGCGTGGACGGGCGCCCAACCTCGAGCCACACGTCGTGTCTCTCGAGCTTCTGGCGACCGACCAGCGCCGCGCGAGCGCGGTGCGCGCCGGGGAGCTGAGCGAGCCCGGTCCGGCGGTGCCCCCGGGGGTCCGCGTTCGCAACATCGTCGCGGGGTCGGCGTACGTGCGACCTCCGGTCGGCGCGGAGCTCGCGCTTCAGGTCGCAGTGCGCGCGGCGGTGCCAGACGGCGACGCCCTCTTCGCGCTCCAGTCGCGCCTCTTCGCCCTCGTGCCGCGCCAGGGTGATCCCGCGACGGCGCGTGCACACGCCGCCCGCGTCGCGGCCATCCAGCGCATCGATATCGAGACCGCGGCCGATCCGGTGCGGGCATGCCGGGGCTACGACGTTCACCTGGCGATCGACGAGACGCCCTTCCAGGGGCTCGGCGATGTGGCGCTCTTCGTCCGGCTGCTCCACGCCGCCCTCGAGTCGCAGGCCAGTGCAGGCCGGTTCTACCGGTGCGACGCGACCTGCGTGAAGAGCGGAGCCCGCATCGCGTGGCCCCCGGCGGAGACGGCATGAAGGCGAACCTGCTCGAGCAGCTGCGCGCGACGCCAGGCCAGCTCGACTTCTTCGAGCTGGTGCGCCTGCTCGAGCACGCGCTCGGCGGCGTCGATGTCGGCGCGGTCGATCGAACGGCGTTCTCGGACCGCATCCGCTTCAAGCACTCCCCGGGGCTCGCCTTTCCTTCGACCGACGTCGCTTCCCTCCGCATCGACGGCGGCGTGGCCGAGGTCGAGACGACGTTCCTCGGCCTCCTCGGCACGGCGTCGCCGCTGACGCCGGAGTGGACCGAGGAGGTCCTGCACGACGACGACGAGGAAGCGCTCCGGGCGTTCTACGACGTGTTCCACCACCGCGCGCTGTCGCTGCTCTTTGCGGCCTGGAAGGCGCATGCGCTCGAGGGCGGCTTCGATCTTCGTGGCGAAGACGCCCTCAGCAAGCGCCTGCGCTCCCTCGCCGGAGTCGATGGCTGGGCGGAGGCCGGGGACGAGCCGCTTTCCCCGATGGTCTCGGTCGGCCTGGCCGACCACCAGCGCGGCCAGCCCCAGACGATCGATCTCCCCAGCGCGGAGGCACTCCTCCAGCGCCTTCACCCCGACTGGAACGTGCGCGTCGCGGGGCGCCTCCCGCGGTTCGTCGAGTTCACGCCGCCCGAGCGCACGCGGCTCGGCGTCGCGCGCCACCGGCTCGGCGAGGACCTGGTCTACGGCGACGGCTGCGTGGAAGCCGAGGGCCTCGTGCGGGTGCTCATCGGCCCGGTCGACGCCGCGACCTACGAGAGCCTCATGCCGGGAGGGGCGGATTACGCGCGCGTCGAGCGACTGACGCGGCAGATCTTCGCCGGCGCCGTGGACCTCGAGCTCGAGGTGCACATGGCTCCGAAGGACGCCCCGACCTGCGTGCTCGGGCGCCCCGCCGGAGGCCGCCTCGGCGTCGACACCCGGTACTCCGCGGACCGCGACGCGCCGGTGCGCGCGCGGGCACGACTGCTGCAAGACGCGTCGGCCGCTCGACGCGTGTTCGTTTGAGGCCTCAGGAGAACGCGATGCTGCACAAGCCCCACTGGACGGACGGACTCGAGCTCGGCGCCCAGCACTTTCAGCTCCTCGACCGGTATCACGAGGAGCTCATCGCTCACCGGCTCGACGCTCTCTTCGATCACACGTGGGGCATCCACGAGATCCGCTGGGACGCCCACGCGATCGGCGCCGGCCAGGTCGCGCTGAAGAAGCTCGACGCGGTCCTGCCCGACGGAACCCCCGTCGCTTGCGACGCTGCCGACGGGATGGTGATGCCAGCGATTCCCATCCGCGACCTCGGCCCCAAGAATGCCCGCGAGGTCTACCTGGGGGTCGGCAGGCCGGCCGGCGGAGGGATGGCCGACGGCGGCGCTCCGACCGCCGCGCGGTACCTCCGCGAGACCGTCCTCGTGCCGGACCTGTCCGGCGGTCACGAGCCCGTCCGCGTCGAGTGTCTGCGGCCCAACGTGCAGCTTCTCCTCGAGGGCGACCCGACCCTCCAGAGCTTCGTCACGCTGCCGTGCGCGCGCATCGTCCGCGCGGCCTCCGGTCAGCTCGCCTTCGACGAGACGTTCGTGCCGCCGGTCCTCGCGGTCGGCGCCTCTCCGTACCTCGCCCGGGAGCTCCGCCGGGCCCTCGACGCGCTCCTGGCGCGGCAAGCGCTCGCGGCGCGCAGCTCCCCGCGCGACGTGACCGAGGTCGTGCAGCGCTGGCTGGCGAGCATCGTCGGCTCCTTCATCCCGCGGCTCGCGGACCTCGTGCACCAGCGCTTCGTGCACCCCGTCGTCGCGTACCGCGTGCTCGCGGAGCTCCTCGGCTCGCTCGCGCCGTTCACGCGCACCGGGACGCACCGCATCCCGGCGTTCGAGTACGACCGGCTCGGGCCCGTGTTCGCCGAGATGTTCGCCGGCCTCGGCGCCCAGCTCGACGCGATCGGCGCCGACCACCACCGGCGCATCCCGCTCGTCCGCTACGACCCAAGCACGCTCTTCGCCGATCTCAACGAGCCGGCCATCTTCCGCAACGACTTCTTCCTCCGCGTCACGGGGGACGACGTGGACGACCTCCGGATGCGCGTCCCGCAGCACGTCAAGGTGGCGTCTTGGGTCCACCTGCAGGAGGTCCTCCAGAGCGCGACCGCCGGCGTCGCGCTCAAGCACGAGCCGCGACCCCCCGGCACGCTGCCGGGGGGACACGGGATCCTCTACTTCAAGCTCGAGAAGGCGGAGGCCTTCGCGCCCATCATCAAGACCGGCCAGATGGGCATCCATCACGTCCTCGGCTTGCCACTGACGGACATCGGCCTCTTCGCCGTCGAGCCGGGGGCCGCGTGAGCGAGGCCCTCTCCTCCGAGCGCATCGACCGGGCGATCGCCGCCCTCGACGCCGAGATCGCCGGCATCGTCGACGGGGTCCTGCACGACGACGCCTTTCAGGCTCTCGAGGCCGCGTGGCGCGGTCTCGCGTACGTCGTCGACCGCGTCGACTTCCACGAGAACACCGAGATCGCGGTCTGGAGCTACTCGAAGAAGGAGCTCGAGGAGGACTTCGCCGACCACGCCGACGTCACCGAGACCCGCTTCTTCGGCGCCGTGTACACCGCCGAGTACGGGCAACACGGCGGTCGCCCCTACGGGGTGCTCCTGGCCAACTGGTCGGCCTCCGCCGCACCGCCCGAGGTCGACCTTCTCCGGCGCGTGGCGTCGGTTGCGGCCATGGCCCACGCGCCCGTGCTCCTCGCGGCGTCGCCCGAGCTCCTCGGCGTGCATGACTTCTCCGAGCTGCCGGCGATGACCCATCCCGAGGCGGCCTTCGAGCCGCCGGGCGGGACGCGCTGGGCGAGCTTCCGCGCGATCGAGGACAGCCGGTACGTGGGCATCCTCTTCCCCCGGATGCTCCTGCGCCTGCCGTACCGCGACGAGGGATCCGAGCGATTCGTCTACGAGGAGCGCGTCGACGGGGCGCGGGACTACCTCTGGGGCAGCCCCATCTTCGCCTTCGCGGTGCGCATGGCCGACAGCTTCGCCCGGTACCGCTCGTACGCGGGCATCCTGGGGACGGTCGACGATCGGCCGGCCGTCCTCGATGCCCACCCCGCGCTCGGCCCCGCCCATCCCAAGCCGCCGGTCGAGGTCGTGCTTTCGCGCCGCCTCGAGCAGGCCTTCAGCGAGCTCGGGTTCATTCCGCTGACCTGGGACCCCATCCGCGCCACGCTGCGCTTCACGACGGCCAACAGCGTCCAGACACCGCGCTCCTACGGCCTCACGGACGGCGGCCCGTCGGCGACGCTCAGCCACCTGCTCGGGACGCGCCTGCCGTATCTCCTGCTGGCCTCCCGCTTCGCGCACTACCTGAAGGTGCTCGAGCGCGAGCGCATCGGCGTGCATCGAGAGAGCGGCGAGATCGAGCGCGAGCTCGGCGAGTGGCTCTCGAAGTACGTCGTCGTCATGGACAGCCCGTCGCCGGCGACGCGGCTCAAGTACCCGCTCCGCAACGCGCGGGTGAAGGTGACCGACGTGGAAGGGTCCGCCGGCGTGCATCGCATGGAGGTGCTCATCCAGCCGCACCTCCGGTACATGCGGCAGGCGTTCACGCTGTCGGTCGCGGGGAGGCTCGAGGGCCGATGAAGCCGAGCTGGCCGCGCACCCTGCAGCTCCTGCCCGCGCACCTCTACGCGCGCGACGGGCACGTCGAGGACCTGCTCACGCTGCGCACCGGGCACCGGGTCCCTTGCGTCTACGGGATCCTCGACCTCGCGATCGACGACGCGGCGGCGGCCAAAGGGGAGATCGCGGTCCGGCGACTGGAGGCCATCCTCCCGAGCGGCCTGGTCGTGCAGGTCGAGCCGCCGATGGCCCTCCGTCGGGCCATCCCCGAGTCGTCGGCCCATGCCTCGGCGACCGCCTCGTTCGACGTCTTCGTGGGGGTTCCGCGCGCCGTGCTCCGCGGGCCCAACGCCACGAGCGAGGCGGGCCCCGCCCGGTCGACCCGGTATGCCTCGGCCGTGACCCCCGACCCCATGCCGTGGATGCGGGCCCGGCCGGAGATCCTCTTCGAGGGCGAGGCGACCGACGGGTTCGAGGTCCTGCGCCTCGGGCGCGTGCAGTGCATCGCCAGGAGCGTGCGGTTCGTACGGGATGCCCTGCCGACGGCGCTGCGCGTGCGGGCCTCGGGCGTTCTCGAGGAGGGCCTGCGAAAGCTCATTCAGGTCTTCGAGGCGCGCCGCCGCGAGCTCGTTCGCTACCGCGCCGACCATCCCCTGCACCTCGCATCGATCGTCGCCGAGGACCTCCCGGGGCTCCAGCTCTCGGTCATTCTTCAGCGGTACCTGCCCCTCCTCTCGGACCTCGCCGCGAGGCGGACCACGCATCCCCACGAGCTCTACGGGACGCTCGCGGCAGCCCATGGCGCTCTCCTCGCGTTCGCCGTCACGCCCGAGATCGCTCCGGCTTACGACCACGACGACCAGGGGAAAGTGTTCCCGTGGCTCTTCGAGCACATCACGCGGCTCGTCGACGAGGCGGCTCGCGGCGGCTCGACCGTCCTGGCGTTCAAGCGCGTCAACGAGACGACCTTCCGGCTCGCGTTCGAGCGCGGGGCACTCGTCGGCAAGCGGCTCCTCCTGGTCCTGACCGGAGGGGACGAGGAGTTCCTGCGCGAGCGGGTGCCGAGCCTCCTCAAGATGGCCAGCCCGGCGGCCATCGTCTCGCTCCTCGACTCGGCGGTGCGCGGGGTTGCCGTGGCCGTCGAGTTCGAGCCGCCTCCGGTGGTTCCGCGAACGCGTGGCGCGGTCGCCTACCGCATCGACGTGCGGGATCCGCACTGGCTCGACATCGAGGACCGCATGCAGATCCAGCTTCACCTGGTCGGCGCGCCGCAGTCGCTCGAGGCGTTCCTCTACGGGGTCGAAGGGAGGCTGGCGTGAGTCTCGGGTTCAGCGCCTCCGTGTCCATCACGGGGATCCTTCCGTCACCCCCCGGGGCTGGGAGCGGGCACCCCTTCGAGCTTCGCGCCGGGCCCTTCTTCGGCGGAGAGCTTCAGGTGGTGACGCTGCGCGGGCGAGAGCGCGTCAACGACGTCTATCGCTACGAGGTCACCTTCGCGACGGACCAGGCGCCCGAGGTCGTCACGAGCGCCCTCTTCGGGATGCCGGCTTGCCTCACCATCAAGTCTCCCGGGCACGATCCGCGTGTCATCCAGGGCCTCGCGTCCTCGGTGGAGGCCATCGGCGCCGTGCCCGGAGAGGTCGGCGGCAAGCGGCGGCGGTACCGCATCGAGATCGTCCCGCGGCTGTGGCTCCTCCGGCACCGGAGGCAGAACCGCATCTTCCAGAACAAGAGCGTGCCGGACATCGTCGCCACGGTGCTGAACGGCGCCGGCATCCAGGACGCCGATTGCCGCTGGCGGGCGGACAAGGCGTCGTATCCGGCGTTGCCGTTCGTGTACCAGCGCGGCGAGACGGACTACGACTTCTTCCGACGCATCCTGGCGAGCGCGGGGATCTTCTTCTTCTACGAGCACGCGAGCGGGATCCTCGACTCGATGTTCGGAGGCGCCGCGAGCGCCGCGGCGGGTGCGCTCGGGGCGGCAGCGGGGATGCTCGGTGGCGCCGTGGCATCCGCGGTGAGCACCGTCGAGTCCACCGCGGGGATGGTGCCCGTGCTGAACTTCGGGGCGGCGGCGGGGCACACGGCGGCCGTGGCGAGCGCCGTCGGCGGGCTCGCGGCCGATGCTCTGCAAGAAGGCCTGGGGACCCTGGGCGGGGCCATCGGAGGTGCCGCCGGGGCCGTCGTGGGCGCCGTCGCCGGGGGGGTCGAAGAGCCGAGCGACACCCTGGCCTTCGACGACGACATGGGGGCCGACGCCGACTACGACCGCGTGTACGAGTTCGAGCTGAAGAAGGAGCTGTGCACGAAGCAGCTCCGCATGCTGGACCGCGACGTCGAGGTCCACACGAGCTGGGTGGGCGTGGCTTCGGTGCCGGACGCGAGCGCGTCGGTCAACGTGTCGGCGGGCCTCTCAGCGCTCGCGTCGGGCGGCCTCGCGGGGGCGGTGAGCGGCGCCGTGAGCTTCGACGTGGACGCGCCGGCCATCAGCGCGGCGACGCTGCGGCAGGAGGTCTACGACGTCGACCGCAACGTCTGGCAGGATGGCGATGCGCCCGGTGCAGCCGTGCCCAGCCTGAGCCTCTCGGCGGGGGTCGGCGCAGGGCCGGGGGGAGTCTCCGGAGCCGCTCAGCTCGGAGTAGGAGCAGTTCCACCTCCGCCGGCCGCGCCGGGGCAAACCAGCGACGCGGCGACCGCCAAGCGGCTCGCGATGGAGCTCGATCGAGTGCGGCGGAAGTATCAGCAAGCTGCTGGGCGGACCGATTGCCGGCGGCTGGGGGCGGGGTATCGCTTCTCCCTCGGGAAGCACCCGGTCGGGATGCTCAACGGTGAGTACACGGTCATCGCGCTCGATGTCGAGGGGACGCATCCGGACTTCCTGGCGGACGGCGATGCGGTGTACCGGAACCGGTTTCGCTGTGTGCCGTCGAGCGTCGCGCCACGGCCGAAGCGCCCGAAGCGGAGACCGAAGCCCGGGATGGAGGTTGCTCGGGTCGTGGGATTCGTTGGCGCAGAGAGCCTCCCAGGCCTCGAGGCAAACGGGGCGGGGTACGTTCGCGTGCGGTTCCGCTGGGACATCGTCGACGACGAGGCGACGGACAACGGCAGCCTCAGGGTGGGAACCGACGACGTTCACTCCGTATGGCTTCCCGTCGTGCAGCCGTGGGCCGGCGCAGGCTACGGCACGCAGTTCATCCCGCGGGAGGGAATGGAAGTCCTCATCGGCTTCATGGAGGACCAAACCGAGCGGCCTGTGATTTTGGGATGCCTCTACAGCGACGCCAATGTACCCCCGTGGCCGGCCTACGTGGACCATCAAAAGGTGGGCATTCGGTCGCAGACCAGACCGGTCGACGGCGGGTACAGCGAGCTTTCCATCGACGACCGACGGGGCGGTGAGCTCCTGACGGTGCGCGCGCAACGAAATTTGCTCGAGCAAATTCTCAACGACCGCACGGCTACCATCACACACGACACCACGACTGGAGTTGGGCACGACGCGACCGTCTCGGTTGGGCACGACGACCTTCTCTCGGTGGCCAACGATCGATCTGTCCAAGTCGCGAGGCAACGTCTCCGAGAACGTCGGCGGCACGACCCAGGAGACACTGGCGGGCGACGTGCAGCGAACGTTGGGTGCGAAACTCGTGGCCAGTACCACGGGTACGACCCAACAATCGTTCGCCGACGACTACACGGAGCGCCATCTCGGGCACCGCACGGTAGTTGTCGGCTCGGACAAGGCTCGCCGAAGTGCCGTGCTTCACATTGAAGGCAGGGGCCGAGCTTACGCGTCGAAATCGTTCGAGGTGGAGGCGCTCGAAAGTTTCACCCTGATCTGCGGAGACACCCAGATTCTCGTCGGCCCGAAAGGCATCACGCTGTCGAGCCCGAACATCTCACTCGTTGGAAAGTCGGTCGATGCGACGGCCACTACATTCCGTGTCGCTGCCTCCGCCAGCCTGACCCTTGCCGGCCAAACGGCTACGATGCAGACGGCGGGAGCCCAGGTTGCACTGGACGCAACAACCGCGACCGTCAAGGCCTCCAAGGTTCAACTCGGGAACGGTAGCGGCAAGAGTCTCCAGACGCCCGCGGACAAGACCATCATCACCCGGGTCCTGATGAACGATTCGGCCGGGAAGCCTCGAGCCAACGCCCGCGTCCTTCTGACGAAAGACAGCGAGCAGAGGATGACGGTGCTGGATAGCGAAGGGCGATTGGAGCTCATCGGGGATGCGTCCTACACGGTCTCCTTCCCCGACGACCCCGCCCCGAAAGGATGACGGATGCAGCCCTACATCATTCGCCAAGGAGAGTCTCTTGCCACTCTGGCGCTACGAGACGGGTTCGATCCAGACGCCGTCTGGAACGACCCCAAGAACGACGACATTCGCGCCAAGAGAAGCGACCCCATGGTTCTCGCTCCGTCCGACATCATCTACCTACCCGACCAGCCCGCGCAGGCGGACAGCTCCGCCCTCCAAACGGGAAGCGACAACAACTTCGTTGCTCCTCCACGACCGCCGCTCCTTGGCCGACTCCGTCTACTGGATGAGACGGGCGCGCCCGTTGCCGGCAAGAGCTTTGTCGTCGAGGACGTCGATCCGCCGTCCCAAGGCACGACGGATGCTGATGGCAATGTCGACCTCGAAATCCCGTACGGCCGGACGTGGATTCGAGTGCAACTTCCGGACGCGGAGATCGACCTCGTGGTGCAAGTAGCTTTTCTGGACCCCGTTACAGAGTCGTCCGGTTTGGAGCAACGCCTTTCTGCCCTCGGCTTGCTGCAAGCACTTCCCGCCGTTCACGACCCGGACGCCGCCGCCATCGTGGCACAAGAATACCGCGACGCAGCCGTGCGAGCCTTTCAGCAGAAGCAATCCATTCCCGATACGGGTGAGCTGGATGACGCCACACAGAAGGCTTTGCTCGACGCCCACGGAGCATAGCGATGTGGATATTTACCGACGTGGCTGACTGGTTCGACAAGCAACGCGTGGACAACGGGAAGTTCTTGGACAACTATTTTACCAAGAACCTGGAGGAAGCCATCAAGCGGGACGACTCTCCCAATGCCACATGGCGCGATCACCTCAATTTCTACTGTGCATGCGGAAACGCTGGCGTATCAACGGCGCTATTTCAATTTTCGTCGAGCGTCGCATCTGGCTTCATAGACACCCTCCGTATCGGTGACGGCGTCAAAGAAGGGGGCTGGGGATACGCCAAGGATGCGTTGCGGCTTCTCGTGCTCGCCGGACCAGCGTTGCGCCTGGCTCGACTGGGTATAGCGACATTTGTCGCAGTGGATGCGGCGACCGACGCGGAGATTTGCACGTGGGTGAGCAGTTCGAAGGCTCTCACGATGACGGGCACGCAGCACTATGCAACCGTCGAGCAGTTGGCGACAGCCGCAGGTATGGGTAGCATCCCACCCGCACAATTGCCCGCGGTCTACCTTGGTCAACTGGCGCCGGTGATGACGTCGATGGGTGCGGACGTAACCGCGGTGGGCGCATCGGGCGCCGGAAGCGTCGACGAGGTGCTAACCGCCGTTGTGAAGGCCAACCCAAATGCGGTTGCACCGTTTAGTGTTCAGTGGCAGCTGGGGGCCGGCGCCAGCAACGAGTTCGGCGCCGTCGCGCCGAACACCACGGTTGGCCATACGATGGTAGCTTTCCGCAGCATGGCGACCGGCGGCTTACGAATCATGGATCGCACGGGCAAGATCTACAGTTCGATTGCAGATTTGGACGGTACAATACCCGGCAAGTACCCTGGCATCAGCAGCGCAAAATTTTACAATCAAATCGACACATTACTTGTGATGAAGAATGCGACCATTGTCACGACGCTGGAGAACGGCTCGCCTGTTGCGTCGGCGCTGCAGGCTGGCTCCGCGTGGTTGAAGACAGATGACGGTAGTATCGTGTTCGATCCAACCTGGCTGCAGAAGAGCATTGGCCTGGAGGTGCGCAGTTTGCCGTTTCGCGTAGAGAAGCGGCGCTCGGTGAACGTCCCGGGGAGAGTGGCTGCGGCGAAGGGTAAGGTGGTTACGCAAACCGTGTGCGTCCCTTCGAGCAATTCCGATACGCCTTTGGCGCAAACGTGCACGACGACGAAGGAGTACGATGTCCAGCAGGGGGACACACTTCAGTCAATCGCGCAACTCGCGTATGGGGATGCCAACCGCTGGCGTGGCATCGCGGCAGTCAACGGCATCAAGAACCCTGATTCGATTCAAGCGGGTATGCGTCTTGTGATCCCGTGACGACCGACGGAGGGTATGGGTGATACCGACATCTCGATGGTGCGACTATGAGGTGACGCTGACCGGTGGTGAAGGAGGGACCTACGGTGGCGTTGCCCGCAGCCTTCAGGCAGCACGCGGGCATGGGCCGGGTCTGGCGGGTCATCGTCCGACGGTGCGGGTCCAAGGCGACGCGGTGCGGTTCATGGCTGATCCAGCGGAGCGTCCGCACGCCACCTGGCCGTTGCTCTTCTTCTTCTGGTGGCCGGCTCTTGCGAACCGCTGGCGTGACCACGGCGCGCCGGTCCGCGCGTTCGAGCTGACTGCACACGGCCTCCGTGAGGCGCTCGCTGCCGGGCGCGTCTTGCGGGTCCAGCATCAAAGGGTCGGCGGTCCAGGGTTCGAGGCGGTCAACGTTTCGAGGGTAACGGTCCTGGATGTCGGCAAGAGTTGGCGCGCAGACGCCTTTGCAACCGAAGCGTGGTGACTCCGGAGACCCAGATGCCGAAGCTCGTAGTCCACGGTGCAACGCTCGCCTGCTCGATGGGGAGCTCCCCATCCTCGCTGTCGGTCCTCCCCACGAACGAGACCTACGGCGGGACAGTCCCCGCCGCGACGGTGCAGGACATGAAACCCGAGGTGAACCTCGCGCCGTTCGGCCTGTGCTCCTCTCCGCTCAACCCGCAGGTGGCGGCGGCCACCGCGGCCGCCGCCGGAGTCCTGACGCCGCAGCCGTGCATTCCTGCCGCGGCGGGGCCGTGGACGCCGGGGTCGACGAGCGTCGGCATCGTCGGGCCGGCCGGACCGCCCGTCCTGTCCGACGCGTGCCAGTGCGTCTGCCAGTGGGGCGGTTGCATCGAGGTCGAGGACGCCGGACAGACCGTCGTCGAGGTCGACTGAGAATGGCGGCGACCTACGGTACCGATCTCACGTGGTACGAATGCCCGATGCATCGCTGGGGAACGGCGCTGGTCGCGCTCTTCATGCTCGTCGCTTGCAACGACGGCCCGAGCACGACGGCTGCTCTTCCGGCGGTCGCAGCGTCCACGGTTGCACCCGCGTCCTCTGCTCCGGGCCCCGCTTCCGCGTCGGCCGTGGAGGCTACCCCCGGGGTCGCTCCGCCTCTTTCCCCTCGCCGCGCCGCCCTCCTCGCGAACGATGTCGCCAACCTCGTCGCGGTCATCAAAGGCGCCACCCCGAACCGCCGCCTCCAGGTCGTCGGCGATCTCTTCATCCTCATTGCCGACGACCCGAAGGCTCCCCTCGAGGCCGCCGTCGCGCTCACGCAGCACATGGTCGACATGCTCTACACGGGCGGCCGTCTCGCCCACCGGCCCGACCGCGCCGTTCTCGTCTTTCTCTTTCCATCGGCATCGGCGCTGGCCGTCGCCATCTCGCGCCAGGAGAGCGACGCGAAGGAGCCGGCCGGTCTCGGCCTCTTCGACCCGGAGAAGCGCACGATCCTCGCGTGCCCCGACGCGAAGGGTCAGATGAGCGGGCACGAAGTCGCCCACCCCCTGATCCTGGCCGATTTTCCCCACGCCCCCGCGTGGGCGATGGAGGGCGTGCCGTCTTTGTTCGAGGTCGTCGACTTCTCGACGCCGGGCGAGATCCACGGGAAGGCCCACTTTCGCCTGCAGACGCTGCGCGACGCGCTCGCCTCGAAGGACCCCGCGGTCGCGGCGAGCGTTAACCTCGACGCGCTCTTCGCGATGACCACGGATGCCACCTTCCGCGGCCCTCGCGAGTATCTGCACTATGCGCTCGCTCGAGAAGCCCTGCGGTGGTTGGACGCCAGTGGCAAGCTCTGGTCCTGGTGGTCACTCTTTCGCGAAGGGGCCCTGGAGGACCCGACCGGCGTCGCCACCTTCACGAAGGTCGTCGGCAAGTCGCCGGCCGCCGCCACCGCGGACTGGATCGCGTGGATCCAGAGCCGCGAGGCCGAGGGAACGCCGTGAGCGCGCCCCGGGAGGAGACGGCGTTCGATCGCGAGATCGCCGCCCGCTACGACGACCTCCAGGACGCCCTCATGGGCTTCTGCGAGAGGCGCGGCCTTCGCGGCATGCGCGCCGAGCAGGCCGTGGGCGACACCTTCGCCGTCGCGTTCGAGCACGAGGCGAAAGGGCAGCACTGGGACCCGAAGCGCGAGCCCGTCGAGCAATACCTCGTGCGAATCCTGGTCAACCAGTTCCGGAAGATGCGCCGCAACCGCCTGGCAGGCGCGGCGGAGCTGAGCGAGGGCGCGAGCGCCGCGAGCGACGTCACCGCCGTCGACGTCCTGCTCATCGAGCACGAGGAGCACGCCATCCTCGCCCAGGAGGTCCGGAGCGCGCTCATCGCCGAGACCGAGGCAGGCCTCACCTTGCTCATCCTCGATGCGCTGCGGGCGGGGATCGAGGGACAGAGCGCGCTCTCCGCCCACCTCAAGTGCCCCATTCCGGACATCCGCTCGGCCTACAAGCGCATCAAGCGCCGGCTGCTGGCGCTCAGGGAGAAGAAGGGAGGAGGACGGTGAGCGACAAGCCGCCGCCCCCGCCGCGTCCGCTCGCCGAGATCCTCGACGAGGTGCTCGCCCACGAGGAGATGGAGGAGCTCATGGCCGCCGACCGGGCCGAGCGCCGGAGGGACCTCGTCGCCCAGGGCTACGACCCGGCGCGGCTGAAGGCCCGCATCGACGCGGCGCGCGCGGCGGCGTACGCGAAGCCGGCGGCAGCGGCGAAGCCGCCGGCGCCGGCCGAGGCAGCGAAGGTCGTCGACCTGTCGACGGCGCGCGCGAAGAAGGCTGCCGCCACGACGCGGTGGGGCCCCTTCTTGGCCGCGGCCGCCGTGGCCCTGCTCGTCGGCGGGGGCGGAGCACGGTACGCGGCGACGCGGATGCCGCCGACCACCGTGACCTACGCGACGGTGGGGAGCCCTCCTTCGCCGTGGGAGCTGGCTGCTCCGTCGCGACGGCGCGCCCTTCGCGCGTGTGCCCTGGGGTATTACGGCGAGTGCCAGGACCTTCTCGACGAAGCGCAGAAGATTGACCCGGAGGGGGAGAACAATGCGCAGGTCCAGGGGGCTCGTTCGGAGATTGCGGGCTCCCATCCGGAGCCTCACTACGTCAAAGCGCCGTTGCACCCCGGGGAAAGGCCGCTCCAGCGGCATCCTTGATGCGTATGGCCGGTACCTTTCGGCCGAGGAACGCGGTCATGCGACGGAGGAACGGGACTATGCAGGCGCATGGTCGCGTCGGCAGGACGGACGATGGGCTCATGCAGCGCGCCATCGCGGGGATGCGACGCATGGTCGCGACGGACGGGAGCAAAGGTCGGGGCCAAAGCAGGCAAAGGTCGCGCTATCCGGACGGAAGATGGTCCCCATCCGGCGGAGAGTCGCGCTGGTGCGACGAAGGACCGCGTCATCCGGGTGCATGGTCGCGCCGGCACGACGGATCGACGCGGCCATCGGGACCAAATGTCCCGGGGATGCAAGTGCATGGTCGCGCTGGCGCGACGAACGACGGGGCCATCCGTCGGGATGGCACGGGGATACGGATGCATGGTTGGGGGAGCCGGTTCGATGAGGTGGGGCGGCGCCTCGTCACGTCGCCGGACCGACCCACATCCGCCGCACGTCCATCTCGAGGTCGAACGGCGGTAGGCGCGCCGCAGGCTCGTCCGAGGCGGTCGCGACGAGGGTCGGCTTGCCGCCCTGGCCCGCGAAGACCTGGATGAGGTGAAGCGAAGGCTCGACGATCCAGACGAACGGAACGCCGGCGGCGATGTAGCCGGGCAGCTTCGTCCGCACGTCGTCCTTCGCCGTGGAGGGCGACAGGATCTCGCAGCACCAGTCGGGGGTGTGCACGATGGGGTTGTCGTCAGGCAGCTCGGGGACGCGGTCGATCCGCCAGCCGGCGAGATCGGGATCGAACAGGCGATCGCCGAAGCGCACCTCGGGCTCGAGCTCGATCCACCAGCCCGTGCCGCCGACGTTCGCGTCGAACGGCGCGAGCGCGACGTACAAGACCTGGGCGGCGCGGCGGTGTTTCTTCCCCGGCCGCCCCATCGTCACGTGCAGCTCGCCCGCGACGAGGATCTCGCCCCGCTGGCCCTCGGGGAGGTCCTGGATGATGCGATAGAGCTCCTCGAAGGAGCGCGGTCTCGCCGCGGCGACCATCGCCGGAGTCTAGCAGCGCTACAGCCACCCGTTGTCGCGGTACCAGGCGATGGCCTTCGGGACGCCTTCGCTCCACGGGACCGCCGGCTGCCAGCCGAGGTCCTTGCGGGTCGACTCGGACGAGCAGACCCAGTCCTGGACGAGCATGTTGGCCTTCTCGCGCGTCAGCATGACGGGCCGGTTGGTGAGGCGGCCGAAGAGCTCGACCCCGCGGGCCACCGAGCGGAAGACCGGCATGGGGAGCGGCGCGCGGACGGCCTTCTTCCCGAGGGCGCGCTCGAAGTCGGCGAACATCGTGCTCGCGTCGATCGCGCCGCAGCCGTCGTCGACGAAGTAGACGCGCCCGCTCGGAACGTCGGCCTCGATGGCGCGCACGCAGACGTTCGCGCAGTCCGTCGCGTAGACCCAGACGCCCTTGCTGCGCCCACCGTTGATGACCGGGAAGAGGCCGCGCTTCACGGCCTTGATGAGCTCGAGCGCCTCGCCGTCGCGCGGGCCGTAGATGCCGGCCGGCCGAAGGATGACCACGGGCATCTGGTCCTTGGCCGAGAGGACGACCTTCTCCGCGGCGAGCTTGCTGCGGCCGTAGGCGGTCACCGGGTTCTCCTGGTCCGGCGGAACCGGCGTGCCGTCGGCCGACGGGCCGCAGGCCTCGAGGCTCGACACGTGGACGAACCGCTTCAGCGACTTGCCGCGCTTGCGCGCCGCCTCGACGAGGTTGGACGTGCCGCCCACGTTGACCGCGAAGAACTCGTCGGTGCCCCGCGCCTTGACGATGCCGGCGGAGTGGACGATGGCGTCCACCCCGTCGACCGCCTCCGTGACGCGGTCGACCTGCTCGATGCTCCCCTCGAAGAGCTCCACCCGCGGGAGCTTCTCGAGGTGCCCGGTGTTCGAGGTCTTGCGGACGAGGGCGCGCACCTCGTCGCCCCGCGCCGAGAGCGCTTCGACGATGTGCCCGCCGAGAAACCCGCTGCCGCCGGTGACGAGGACGCGCATGACTACGAGGCTCCGTTCGTGAGCGGCTTCTCGAAGACGCGGTACGTCTTGTAGAGCTTCGCGCCCATCATCGTGATGCCGGCGTTGACGCGGCCGTTGTCCTCCAGCGTCCAGCCGAGCTCTCCCTCCTGGATGCCGAGGCTCTTCGCCCCGTCGTTCATCTCGGCGTACATGAAGGCGCTGAGCGGCGCGTACTTGCGGATGTTCCGCCACTTCTTGCGGATGCCGAGGAGGATGAGGCGCGCGGTGCGCGGCCCGCGCACCTTGAGGCGCCAGAGGAGCTTGGGGATCCCGAGCGGGAAGAGCTTCCCGTCGAGGTCGCGAACGAGCTCGTTGAGGTTCGGGATCGCGAGCGCCACCGCCGCCGGCTCGCCGTCGATCGAGCAGATGCACGTGATCTCGGGCATGAGGAGGAGCTTGAAGTCGGCCGCCATCTTCTTCACCTCGTTGCGGGTGAAGGGGACGAAGCCCCAGTTCTCGCTCCAGGCGTCGTTGAAGACGTCGACGAGGAGCTCGACGTCCGCGTTGAGGGTCTTCATCGAGGCGCGGCGGAACGAAATCTCCGGGAGCGCCTTGATCTCGGCGTGCGCGCGCTTGACGCGCGTGTTGAGCTCACCGATCGAGTAGCGCCACGCGTAGAAGTCCTTCGCCTTCGTGTAGCCGGCCTTCTCGATCAGCGCGCTCTGATAGCGGCGGTGGTGCGGCATCATGATGTACGGCGGCGTGTCGAAGCCGTCGACGAGGCACCCGGTCTCCTCGTTGATGTTGAGCGAGAGGGGCCCTCGCGCGTGCTTCATCCCCTTGCCGCGGAGCCAGCTCTCGGCGCGGGCGAGGAGCGCGCGGGCGACCTCCTCGTCGTCGATCGTGTCGAGGAAGCCGAAGAACCCGACGCCGTCGCCATAGCGGTCGAGGTGCTCCCGGTCGATGGTCGCCGTGCATCGCCCGACGACCCACCCGTTCCGGTACGCGCAGAAGATGGCCCCCTCGCCGTGCTCGAAGAAGGGGTTCTTCTTCGGGTTGAGACGGTCCTTCAGCTCCATGTCGAGCGGACGGACGTACGCCGGGTCGCCCTTGTAGATGTAGTCGACGACGTTCAAGAAGTCGTCGATGGAGCCCCCCATCGGGATTTGCCGGATGTCGACCATGGCCAGGCCGACACCCGTAGTCGATCGGGTCTACTTCTTCAACGCCGCGTAGAAGAACGCCTCGCCGCGCTTCACCCGCAGGAGGAGCGAGCCGCCCCGCGCCGCGTCCGCCACCTGCGAGGACGTCGGGTCCGGCTGCCCGTTGGCCTCGACGATGACGTCGTTGACGCGCAGCCCTTCGTGGTCCGCCACCGAGCCCGGCGAGACCTGCGTGACGATGGGCACCTGACGCGCCGGCAGGCCCATCTGGGTCGCCTGGGTCACCGCGAGGTCGCGCACGACGAGGCCCAGGCCCTGCCGGGGCTGCGCCGGCTGCTGTGCCGGGATCGGCTCCACCGCCGCCTCGGGGCGCTCGGCCAGCGTGACGCTCGTCGAGTAGTGCTGCCCCGCGCGGATGATCTCGAGCGGGATGGCTTGCCCCACCGGCTGCGCGATCGTCTCGCGCACGAGGTCGTGCCCGTCGCGAACGGGGCGGCCGGCGACCCCCGAGACCACGTCGCCCGGGCGGATGTTCGCGCGGAACGCGGGGCCGTCGGGCGCCACGTTGTTCACGAGCGCGCCCGTCCCGGGCGAGAGATGCATCGCCCCCGCGAGCTCCGGCGACAGATCCTGCACCCCGACCCCCAGCCAGGCGCGCGTGACGTGACCGGTCTTGAGGATCTGCGTCGCCACCCGCTGCGCCATGTTGCTCGGCACGGCGAAGCCGATGCCCTGGCCGCGACCGACGATCATCGTGTTGATGCCGAGCACGTCGCCCTGCAGATCGCACAGCGGGCCGCCCGAGTTGCCCGGGTTGATGCTCGCGTCGGTCTGCAGGTAGTCCTCGATCGCGTTCATGCCGATGGCGCCCCGGCCCTTGGCGGAGAGCACGCCGGCGGTGACGGTGTATCCGAGGCCGAAGGGCGATCCGATCGCCACCGTCCACTCGCCCACGCGCGCCGCGTCGGAGTCGGCGAAGTGGGCCGGCGTGAGCCCCGTCGCGTCGACCTTGATGACCGCCAGATCCGTGCCCGGGTCGCGCCCGACGAGCCGCGCCGGCAAGTATCGCCCGTCGCGCAGGTGCACGTTGATGGTGAGCGCCTCCTCGACGACGTGGTTGTTCGTCAGGATGGCGCCGTCGGGCGTGAAGACGACCCCGGAGCCCATGCCGCGCGCCACCGCCTCGTCGCCGCCCCCGCGCCCGAACATCTGGCTGATCAGGTCGGCCTTCTGGTCACGCGCCGTCACGTCGATCTGGACGACGCTCGGGCTGACCCGGTCGGCCACCGCCACGAAGCCCTCGGAGAGCCGGCGGGCCTCGGCCGTGGAGGCCTGGACCTGCGCCGCCGTCGGAACGGGAGGCTGGGGAGGGATGGCCGCGACGCGCGGCTGAGCCGGCGCCTGGGCGAGGGCCGGCGAGGCGATGGCCCCGGCGGCGAGGGCCAGGCCGAGCGTCAGACAGCGAGCATGGACGCGGACGGTGGAGCTCATGGCGAGAAGTCTCCTGGGGAAAGTGGACGCGGATGCAGTCTCCGTTCCGTGCGGGCCGGGCCTGTTTCCGCCGCGCTCGCGAGGTCAGCGTAATCGCGCGTGCACGGGCGGCAAGCCGCGTGGATCACGCGGCACGGACTCCCGAAGGTCGTCCAGGGAATTCCGGCGTCATGGCGTCATGCCAGCCGCGTCACGACCCGCGACCACGGACGCGCGCCGGTGGAGAGCGCGGCGGAGTGGAGGTCGGAGCCGGGAGCGGACAGATCGGTGAGCTCGACGTAGGGAGCGCCCTGAGCCAGCGCCAGGCGGCACCCGAGCGCGACGAGCGGGGCGACGAACGGCCCGGGAGCCAGCGCCGGATCGACGGCAAAGCGGCCGAGGAGCGCGCGACGCATCGGGACGAACGGTGGCTCGAGCGCGTGGACGGTGAAGCTCGCGCTGGCCCGGGCCACGCCGGACGCGTCGACCGCGACGAGGCTGGCCGGGTCGCGCAGGGACGCGCCGGCGTTCGACGCGAGGCTGCTCGCGAGGTGGGCGGCGATGGCGCCGACCAGCGTGGCGTCGATGGCGCGCGGTCGGTCGAAGCGCATGTCCCCCGCGTCGCGACGGCGTGCGGCGAGGGTGGCCTCGAGGCGAGCCATGGCGAGGGCGTCCTGGGGAACGGCGAGCCGCGCGCGGCCGGGCCCGGCGGAGGCGCCGGACGCGGAGTCGATGCGGGCGCACCACGCGACGGGCGTGTAGCCGACGCGGTCGTAGAACGCGTGGGCGGGGTTGGGCTCGAGGACCTCGGCCGCGAGGATGCATGCCCCGCCATGCGAGAGGGAGCGCGCCGCACCGCCGAGCGCCTCGAGGAGCGCGCGTCCGGCGCCCAGCCCCCGGGCACGCTCGGTGACGATGAGCGAGCGGACCTCGCACGTGTACGGCGATTCGACCCCCTGGCGGTCGAACCAGCCCTCGACCTGACCGCATGGCGTCCCGTCGACGTCGGCGACGAGGTGCACGTGCCGGCCGAGGATGGGGTGTCCTCCGCGGACCCGCACGTCGTCGTCGAGTCGCTGCGCGAGCTGCGCGTAGACGCGCGGGTCGCGGGAGCCCGGGTAGCCGCCCCAGGCCTCGTGGGCATCCCAGAGCTCGCGCCAGAGCGCGGCGACGGCGGTGCCCTCCGCGGGGAAGGCCGCGCGGACGATCACTTGCGCCGGCCTCGTCAGAGCGGCCATTGCTCCCCGGTTCCCTCCGGCAGATCGACGAAGACGTGCTCGAGGACGAGGCCATGCGCCGGCGCGGTGATCCCGGCCTCGCGCCGCTCGTGGGTCTCGAGGGCGCGCGCCACCGCCCCGGGTGCGAGCCGGCCTCGACCGACGTCGACCATCGTGCCGACGAGGATGCGCACCATGTTGTAGAGGAACGCGCTGCCCTCGACGACGACCGACAGCAGGCGCGGATCGTCACCGGGCTCCACCTCGACCCGCGTCAGCGTGCGCGTCGTGATCGCGCGCTCGTCACCTGCGGAGCGGAACGCGGCGAAGTCGTGGGTGCCCACCGCCGCGAGACCCTCGCGCCCCATCGCGGCAGGATCGACGTCCGAGACGCGCCACGCGCGCGTTCGCCAGCGTGGATCGCGGACGGGGTCGACCAGCACCCGGTAACGATAGCGCTTGCCGCGCGACGCGAAGCGCGGAGAAAAGCCCGCCGGGATCGCGCGCGACGCGCGTACGGCGAGGTCTTCCGGGAGGTGCTGGTTGAGGCCGAGCGTCCACCCCTTCGCCGGGATCGCGCGCTCGCTGTCGAAGGCGACGAGCTGTCCCTCCGCGTGCACGCCGGCGTCGGTGCGGCTCGTTCCGCGCAGGCGGCTCGCCCGCGGATCGAGCGCCAGCACCGCGCCGCGGAGCGTGTCCTCGACCGTGCGCACCCCGGCCTGCGAGGCCCAGCCGTGGAACTCGGTCCCGTCGTAGGCGACCTCGAGGAGCACGCCGTTGGCCACGGCGTCACTCGTGGACACGTCAGTCGCTCGAGGCCTCGCCCGCTTCGGAGCCCGAAGAGCTCCCGGTCTCCGGGGCGGTGAACGTGTCGGCCGCGGACGCGCCGTCGGTGCTCGCCTCGCTGCCCGAGTCACTCTCGCCCGCCTCGGTGTTGTTCGCCATCTCGTTGGTGAGCGGACCATTGTTACCGCACACGAGCTGGACGCAGACGCCCGAGAGGCAGTCCTCCGACTTGAGGCACTCTTCTCCGTTGGTGCGCCGGGCCTGCGCGCACGCGTACGCGAGGGTCACCCCGGCGAGCCCGGCTACGACGAATGCAAGGGCGCGTGCCCTGACGCGCGCGGGCCGGACCGTCGCTTGGGTCATGGAGCCAACGTATCACCGGCCGCAGCAAGCGGCCGAGAAAGTCACTCGACCGGACCGTCCCCCTCGACTTCGCCGCCGCTACTTCCCGACGCTTCGACGACGCCGCCGTCGCCGGGCGGCACGATGAGGCAGGAGCCCGCGTCGTCGCACACGGGGGTCGTCCCGTTCGAGCACCCGGCGGCGACGACCATTCCGGCGCCGGCGAGAACGAGGAGGAGGACCGGCGCCGCGCGCAGGAGCATCGAAGCCACCTTATCACCCTCCCGTGGGCGCAATCACTGCCCCATCGGCACGAACGACAACGGCACGGTGGCCACGACGCACCCTCCCCGCGGCGCGGGGTAGCTCGCGTTGCGGAAGATGTTCGCGGCGCAGTTGGCGACGGCCGGGGACCCCATGTCGTTGCCCGCGACGTTCGCCGAGCAGACGTTCCCGGTGGGACCGACCTTCACCGCGATGCTCACGTGCCCGCGGAGCGAAGAGTCCTGCGCGAGCGCGCTGTTGTAGCAGCGCCTCGCCTGGTTTCCCCGGGCCTGGAGCGCCGCGCCGAGCTCCCCGGTCGCGGTGCCGGAGCACGTCGCCTCGCACCCGCTGCCGCCGGCCGCGGCGACGCCGCCACGCCCGCCGCCTCCCCCGGAGGGCCCGGCCTCGGGCTTCTCTTCGAGCGGCGGGGGTGGCGGAATGTCGTCGAGCTTCGGGTTGGTCGGGGGAGGAGGCGCGAGCGAGGCGAGCGTGCTCGGGACGGTGGGCACGGGGGCCGGCACCGCGTCGCGGTTCGTGAGGCTGCGCCACGCGAAGATGCCCCCCACTCCGAGGAGCAGGACGACGGCGACGATGGCGTACTTGGCGTTGCCGCCCGACTGGGGGACTCCCGCGGGGGGATGACTGAGGTTGGGGCTCATTCGGGGGGGAGCCCCTCCTCGTTGCGGGGCGGGGCGAGTATAGCGGGTTTGTAGAAGGTGAGTGACGCGTCGCCGTAGCGGCGCGACTGCTGCATCGAAAGCCCCTCGACCTCGGGGGGCGCGCCCCGTGAGGAGTGCTCGAGGACGACGAGCGCGTCCAGCGCCAGAAGGGGTGACGCAACCAGGGCGGCGAGGGCGCGGGCCACCTCGCCCGTGTCGACGAGGGGCCAGGGCGGATCGGCGAGGACGAGGTCGAACGGAGCTTCCCCCTCGAGCCGCCGCACGACATCCCGGACGTCCCCCGCGAGGACCCGTGCCTGGCCGCCGAGGTCGAGCGACGCCACGTTGTCCCGGACGGCCGCCAGGGCTTCGCGGGAGGATTCGACGAGGACGGCGCGCACGGCGCCCCGGGAGAGGGCCTCGAGGCCCAGCGCGCCGGTCCCGGCGTAGAGGTCGAGCACGCGCGCGCCACGGACCGCCCCCGCCGATTCCAGGATCCCGAAGAGCGCCTCGCGCACACGGTCCGACGTCGGTCGCGTCGCCTGCCCCCGGGGGGCCCGGATGGCGCGTGACCGATGGGTGCCCCCGGTGATCCGCATGCTGGTAGTGGTAGCTCAAGCCCAGACCCTGTTACCTTCGAAGGGATGCGGATGCCTTCCCACGCCCCGCCGAAGGTCGGGCAGGAATGACTCGAGCGGCCCGGGTCGCTTTCGGGCTCATCGCCGCCGCGGCGGCGATGGGCTCGGTCGGGACCGCCCACGCGGAGCCACCCAACGCCAGGGCGACGCCAGTCTACGTTCTGTCGATCTGGACCGACGACGCCGACGATCAAGCGGACGCGCTGACCCAGGCCCTGCGCTCCCGCGTGCGCCAGGCTCAAGGCTGGTCGTTGCTCGAGACGTCGCAGTCCTTCGAGACGCTGTCGATCGCCCTCAAGTGCCCGCCGAAGCCGGACGCGGCCTGCCTGCAGCGAATCGGCGACCAGCTCCACGCGGATCACTACGTGTGGGGCAC
>JBEKGQ010000076.1:0-14799 GCA_050012715.1 Polyangiaceae bacterium | reverse complement strand
CACCGCGACCGATCTCGATCCGACGAACGCCGAGGCGCTCCTGGTCCTCGGCGACCTCGCGTACGAGGGGCAGCGCTACCTCGAGGCGAGCAAGCACCTCGAGTCGCTCGTCGGCCGGGCCACCGTGCTGCCGAAGGAGGACGCGGTGCGGGCGCTGGTCCGCTACGTCGAGGCCTACGGGCGGAGCGTGACGACGCGCGTGTCGTCGCCGGCGATCTCGAGCAAGGACGGGTCACGCGAGTCGCTCCCGCCGTCGTCGATGACCGCGAGCCACCCGCGGCTCGCGGCCGCGGTCGACGCGCTCGAGCAGATCGCGCCGGACGACGCGGAGGCCCAGGCGCGCGTCGCGCGGGTCATGTTCGACGCGGGGGACGCGCAGACGGCGCGGACCATGTACGAGCACATGCTCGACCGGCACGGGGCCGAGCTCGCCCACACCGACCGCGCGGACGCGCAGTGGCGCCTGGGCGAGTCCTTGCGCCGGCTCGGGGAGCTCGACAAGGCGGTCGACGCGCTGCGCGCGGCCGCCGATTCGGACCCGGCGAGCCCCGAGCCGCTCCAGGCGCTGGCCCGCGTGTACGAGCAGACCGGGGACTGGGAGGAGTTCATCCGCACGAAGCGCCGCCGCCTCGAGGTGGCGATCGGCGCGGAGCGGTTCGATCTCTTGCTCGAGATCGGCGACGCCGAGTTCTCGAAGCTGAACGACCGCGCGCGCGCGAGCAAGACGTACGTCGCCGCGCTGGAGGAGCGCCCCGACGACCGCAAGCTGCTGACGAAGCTGATGCAGCTCTACTCGGAGGAGAAGGACTGGGCGAAGCTCGTCGAGGTGGTGCTCCGCCTCGCGGACTTCGTCGAGGACCCGAAGCAGCGCGCGAAGTACATGCACACGGCGGCCATCGTGAGCTCGCGGCAGCTGGGCGAGATCGACCAGGCGCTCGCGTTCTACGCCCGCGCCATCGAGTTCGACCCGACGCTGACGAAGGCGATGGACGAGGCCATCGAGCTGCGCCGCCAGAAGGGCGACCACGAGGGCGTCGAGCGCCTCCTCAAGAGCCAGCTCGAGTACGCCAAGCAGACGCAGGACCGGGCGAAAATCGTCCAGGTGCTCGACCAGATGGGCGAGCTCTATCGCAAGTTCCTGAACGAGCCGGAGCTCGCGATCGACGCCTACGAGGCATCGCAGGCATTCGACCCCGACGGGCGCGAGCGGGCGGAGATCCTCGCCGAGCTCTACGCGAGCGACGTCACGCAGTACCTCGAGAAGGCGGTGAAGGCCCAGGCGCAGATCCTCCGGCGCAACCCGTACCGGGTCGAGAGCTACAAGCTGCTGCGCAAGCTCTACACCGAGGCGCGCCAGCCCGATCCGGCGTGGTGCCTCTGCCAGGCGCTGGCGGTCTTGAACCTCGCCGAGCCCGACGAGGAGCGGTTCTACCGGCGCCACCGCGGGGACAACGCGGCGCCGGCGCAGGCGGTGCTCGACGAGGAGGACTGGAGCGACCGCATGGCGCACGCCGACGCGGATCCGCTGGTCACGCGCATCTTCGCCGCGATCCAGCCGACGATCATCCGCGCGCGCACGCAGCCGCTGGAGACGCTCGGGTACGACCCGCGCTACCGCATCGAGCTCCAGATGCACCCGTACCCGGTGTCGCAGACGCTCTACTACGTGTCGGGCGTCCTCGGCTTCGCGGCGCCGCCGGTGTTCCAGAACCCCAACGATCCGGCGGGGCTCGGGTTCCTCCACGCGCACACGCCGGCCATCGTCCTCGGGCGCGCCGCGTTCGAGAGCGTCGTGCCCAACCAGTCGCTGGCGTTCGTGGCCGGGCGTCACATGACGTACTTCCGCCCCGGGTTCTACGTGCGGCACCTCGTGCCGACCGGCACCGGGCTCAAGGCGTGGCTCTTCGCGGCCATCAAGCTGTGCGTCCCGCAGTTCCCGGTCGCGCCGGATCTCCAGGGGCAAGTGAACGAGGCGATGGGCTTCATGCAGGCCGACTTCGTGGGCGTGCAGAAGGAGATCCTCGCGAGCATGGTCTCGAAGCTGCTCCAGTCGGGCGGCGCCATCGACCTGAAGAAGTGGGTCAACGCCATCGACATGACGGCCGACCGCGCCGGGTTCCTCCTCGCGCACGACCTCGCCACCGCGGCCGAGGTCATGCGCGCGACCGAGGACGCGTCGAGCGTCCCGGCGAAGGAGCGCGTCAAGGAGGTCGTCCTCTACAGCATCAGCGAGGAGTACCTCGAGATGCGACAGAAGCTTCAGATCACCGTCGAATCCTGATCGACCGGCCGGGCGCGCGAAAAGCTTGCCTCGAGGTGGGCGTTGAGGTGAAGACCATGACCTCGATGCACCGCTTTACCGCCTCATCCGTATGCGCCGCCATCGCCCTCCTCGGCGCCGTCGCCTGCTCCAAGGACGCGCCTCCGGCCCAGCCGGGCTCGCAGACGCCCACCGTCGCCGCGGCCTCCTCCGGCAGCCCGCCCGCCACGAGCGCCACCGCGGCGAGCAGCGCTCCGGCGCCGGTGGCCTCCGCTCTGCCTGCCGTCCCCGCGGGTCCGCCGAAGGACTGCAACGTCATCGTCCTCTCGATCGACAGTCTGCGGTCCGACATGCCGTGGAACGGCTACGCGCGCCCCATCGCCCCGCGCCTGACCGCGCTCGAGAAGACCGCGGTCAGCTTCACGCGCGCGTACTCCATGTCGTCGTACACCTCGATGAGCCTCGGGGGTCTCCTCGGCGGGCGCTTGCCGTCGGAGCTCCAGCGGAGCGGGTACTTCTTCGGCACCTACCGCAACGACGTCTTCTTCCCGAAGCTCCTGCAGAAGGCCGGCGTCCGCACGATGGGCGTCATGGCCCACATGTACTTCAAGGCCGCGAACTTCGATCAGGGCTTCGACGACTGGAAGATCGTCCCCGGCATCAGCTTCGATCCGAACACGGACCGCGACATCACGTCGCCCCAGTCCGAGAAGCTCGCGGAGGACGACCTCGGCGACCCGGCGAACGACTCGCGCCGCTTCTTCTTCTGGGCGCACTTCCTCGACCCGCACGACCTCTACCTGAAGCACGAGGGGATTGACTGGGGAAAGACCGACCGCGACAAGTACGACGCGGAGGTCACCTTCACCGATCAGCACGTCGGCAAGCTCCTCGACTTCATCGCGAGCAAGTCGTGGGCGAAGCGCACGGTCATCATCATCACGAGCGATCACGGCGAGGAGTTCGGCGAGAACGCGATGACCCGCCACGGGTTCGAGGTGTGGGAGCCGCTCGTGCACGTGCCGCTCATGTTCGTCGCCCCCGGGGCGACCCCGCGTCACGTCGACGTCCTGCGGAGCGCAGTCGACCTCGCGCCCACTATCCTCGACCTCTTCGGCGTCGCGCCCGACCCGTCCTTCGAGGGCAAGTCGCTCGTGAAGGAGCTCTACGGCGCCCCGAGCGAGCCGCGCGACGTCGTCGTCGACCTGCCGATGACGAGCGACAACGCGCGCCGCCGCGCCATCCTCCACGACAACTTGAAGCTCATCTGCTTCGACAACGACAGCTACTGCAAGCTCTTCGATCTCTCGAAGGACCCGACCGAGCACGACCCCATCATGAAGGGCGACGACTGGAAGGCCATGAAGGCGCGCTACGACGCCTTCCTCAAGACCATCAAGGAGATCCCCCCCTACGCCTGCACCGGGGACTGCCTCAACAGCTGGTCGCGCCGGAAGAACCTGCCCCCCGGGAGTCCCTGATGCGCGTCGTTCCCGTCCTGTGCCTCGAGGACAACTACGCCTACCTCGTCATCGCCGACGGGGGTGACACGGCCATCGTCGACGCGTCGGAGGCGGCCCCGGTGCTCGCGGCGCTGGAACGCGAGGGCGCTAGGGCGAAGGCGATCTGGACGACGCACCACCACTGGGACCACGTCGGCGGCAACGAGGCGCTCGCGAAGGAGTTCGGGCTCGAGGTGATCGCGCACGTGACGGACAAGGAGCGCGTCCCGGCGATGACGCGCGGCGTGGACACGGGCGACACGGTGCGGGTGGGCGACGTCGAGGCGCGGTGCATCCACATCCCGGGTCACACGCTCGGGGCCGTCGCGTACTTCGTCGACCACGGCGGGACGCGCGTCGTCTTCACCGGCGACACGATGTTCTGCGCGGGCTGCGGGCGCATCTTCGAGGGGACGCCGGCGATGATGAACGAGTCGCTCCAGCGCGTGCTCACGCTGCCGGGCGACACGCGCGTTCACTGCGGGCACGAGTACACGACGGGGAACCTCAAGTTCGCCGCGCACGTCGAGCCGTCGAACGAGGACGTGAAACACGCGCAGGAGCGCGCGGCCAAGCTGCGTGTGGAAGGGAAGCCCACCATCGGGACCACGCTCGACGAAGAGCGGCGGGTGAACCCGTTCCTTCGAGTCGCCGTCCCCGAGCTACGAAAGACGCTCGGGATCGCGCCCGACGCGGACGACGCGACGGCCTTCGGGGCCGTCCGGGCCGCGAAGGACACCTTCCGCTGACGTCTCTCGGCCGAGGGAGAGGACAGGCCGCAGAGGCGCGGAGACGCGGAGCAGAGAATTTGGGGATGGTCGTCTCTCGACCCCTCCGATCTCTGCGGCTCTGCGGCTCTGCGGCCCATCCTCTCCGGCGCCGGGTCGATGGCGTTCGACTCCGGGTCGACAGCATTCGACGCCGAGTCGACCGCGTTCGACTCCGGGTCGACAGCATTCGACGCCGAGTCGACCGCGTTCGACTCCGGGTCGACAACGTTCGACTCCGGGTCGACAACGGTCGACTCGCCCGCCCGTGCGCGTGGGATCCGCGAGCTTCGGGCTACTCGCCGTCCATCGGGGACGGCTGCGGGAGCATGAGCGGCGCGGGCCCGGGCTTCGGCGTCTTCTTCGCGGCCCTCTCGGGCGTCCAGCGGGCGACCTGCGACTTCGACGTGTCGATGATGCCCAGCCAGCCGAACACCTTGATCGCCTGGTAGGCCGGGTCGATCTCGAACCAGCGGTTGCCGAAGTTGGGCGACTGGCCCCACTTGTGGTGGTTGTTCTGGAAGAGCTCACCCATCGTCAGCACGTCGAAGACCAGCGTGTTCTTCGAGTTGTCGTCGCTGTCGTAGTTCCGGTACCCGAGCTTGTGCCCGAGGTAGTTCACGATGCCGCCGTGGATGGGGCCGAGAAACCAGTGGATCGGCGCGAGGATGAGCCACCACGCGCTCGGCGCGAACGCGAGGTAGAAGAGCGTGTAGACGGTGCCCCAGGCGATCGACACCGGCCAGTTCGAGAGCTTCTCGTCGAAGAGCTTCCACTCCGGGTAGCCGCCCTCGAACTTCGGGTCGACCGCGACCTTGCGGTTCTTGATGCGCTCGTACTGCACCTTCGTCCGCCACATCATCTGGAAGAAGTTCGGCTGCTGCACCGGCGAGTGCGGATCCATCGGCGTGTCGCTGTAGGCGTGGTGCATCCGGTGCATCACGGCGTAGGCGCGCGGGTTCAGGTAGCTCGAGCCGCAGACCGCCCACGCGAGAAAGTGGAAGACGCGCTCCCAGCCCTTGCTCATCGTGAACTGGCGGTGGGCCCCGTAGCGGTGCAGGAAGAAGCTCTGGAAGAACACCGAAAGCTGCCAGTGGAGGACGAAAAACAGAAGGATGGCGGTCACCTCTCGTAGGTAGAGCGAGGCGGTCTCGACCACCGCCACGTTTGGGTCATCCACCCGGAGGCAATGTCACGAATCGGTCAGGTCGCCGTCGCCCTGCCCCTCGGACGCCACGTGGGCACGCACCCGGGCCCGCTCGAGCTCGAGGTGCGGCCCGATGACACGGCGCATCCTTCCATCGGCCAGCCAGTGGAAGGACCGCGTCAACGTCGGCACGAAGCCGCGCGCCCGCTTGTGCTCCCCGCCGGCGCCCGGCTCGAAGACGTCCAGCCCGCGCTCGATGCAGTAGCGGATGCCGGCGTAATAGCAGACGACGAAGTGGAGGTACGGCATCTGCACCGACGCCCCCCAGTAGCGGCCGTAGAGGCGGCGCCCCTTGACGACGTTGAACGCGCCCCCCACCGGCGTGCCGTCCTTCTCCCTCGCCACGACCCACGCCAGCCGGTCGCGGAAGCGCTCCACCACCGCCTCGAAGAAGCTCTCCCGCAGGTACATCCGCCCCCACATGCCGTGGTTCTCGATCGTCGACGCGTAGAAGCCGTGCATCGTCCGCGCGAGGGCCCGCGTGTGCTGCTCGGGCGGGAGCGTCTCCACCGTCACCCCGCGCTCGGCCACGCCCCGGAGCTCGCGCTTGATCTGGTTGCGCTGCTTCGACGTGAACCGCCCGAGGTACGCGTCGAACGTCGTGTCCGCGTGCCGGAACCAGTGGAACTGGAACCCCTCGCGCCGGAGGTAGCCGCTCTCCTCGAAGGCCTTCGCGACCTCCGGCTCGTCGCGCGGGAAGAGCACGTGCACCCCGCCGCCCTTGAATTCCCCGCACCACTGCCGCGCCGCGCCCGCGAGGAGCCGCGTCATCAGCGCGCGGTCCTCCCCCGGCGCGGTGAGCACCCGGTCGCCGGTGGCCGGCGTGAACGGCACCGCCAGCACCACCTTCGGGTAGTACCGGCTCCCCATGCGGTTCGCGAGATCGGCCCAGCTCCAGTCGAAGACGAACTCGCCCTCGCTGTGCCCCTTCACGTACGACGGCGCGACCGCGACGAGCTTCTCCCCCCGCCACAGCGACAGGTGCGCGGGCGCCCAGCCGGTGTCGTCCCCGACGCACCCGGTCTCCTCGAGCATGTCGAGCCACGCGTGCTCGACGAACGGCGAGCTCTCCTCGCCGAGCATCCCGTCCCACGTCGCCGCGGGCACCTCGCGGACGCGCTCGAGGATGCGAAGGGTGTAGGGGTCGTCCTTCGGACTCAAGACGCGGGGGACGCCTCGCCGGCCGGGCTCGGATCCTCGCGGACGAGCACGAACCAGGCGTCCATCCACCCGTGCTTCTTGCGCGCCCGGCCGATGGAAACGTGGGTCGAGATGCCGCGCATGACGTCGATCATGCCGTAGTAGACGAACCGCCCCAGCCGCTCCGAGTTGGGGACGATCGGCGGCCAGGCCTCGGGCTTCTCCTTCGGGAGCATCGTGTAGTCGATGTCGACCTCGCCCTCGTCGCTCGCCGGGTGCGCGACGTAGTAGCCGGGGCCGGTGAGCCCGGAGAGCGACTGGTAGTTGAAGCCGACGAGCTGGTCCTTCGCCTCGGGATCGGCCGGCTTCGTGAAGCGCTTCTGGAAGTGGTTGTGCGCTGGGAGCGTGTTCATCCCGTGGTGGATGACCTCGACGTGGGGCGCGGTGCCGGGGGGGACGTAGTCGTCGAGGGTGACCGGGCGGAAGCCCTTCACCGCCTCCCAGAGCTTGGCCTGGATGGCGCGCGTCCACTGCCGGGTGACCCAGATGCGGGCGGGGGTCCCGATCTCGTCGAGGTCCTTCGAGAGACGCGGAAGATCCAGGTGGGTCTCGATGAGGTTCTTGAGCTCCATCAGCGTGGGCCTGAATATGAAGCCACGAGGCCGGGAGGGAAAGGGCCCAGGACGACAATGCGCGTACGAGGGCTTTTTGTTCGGCTAGCCCTGCTTCTCGGGCTCGTCCTAGTCGCTTGCGACCAGGGGGGCACGGTGCTGCCCGTCCCGCCGGCGACGATGGCGGTCGACCTCGGCGCCGGGGCGGTCGCGACGCTGGCGAGCGACGGGAGCTTCTCCATCGTCCAGGGCGGCACGACGCTCGTCACGACGAGCGCCGGTACGCCGCTCTTCGCGCGGACGAGCGATCCCGACGACCCCGACGGGTGGCACGACCCCACGAGCCCCGACCCCAGCCTGGCCGTCCTCCCGATCGACCTGACGACCGTGACCGCCGAGTCGGTCGACGATGGCTCGAGCACGAAGGCCATCCACCTCGTCGTCCCGGCTCAGCCGGACGACACCGCGCTCCTCTCGCTCACCCTCGCCGCCGACGACGGCTTCACCACCGGCCTCGGCGAGCAGTTCACCCACGTGTCGGCGAGCGGGCGGGTGACGCCGATGTTCCTGACCATCGGCGGGTCGCTCGAGTCGGGCACCAACGAGGCGCACGTTCCGGTGCCGTTCCTCGTCTCGTCGCGCGGGTGGGGCCTCTTCGTCGCCACGCGCGAGGCCGGCGCGTTCGACGTCGGCGCGACGAACCCGCAGGCGGTGACCGCGACCTTCGAGGGCCGCTCCCTCGACGTGTGGTTCTTCGTCGACCCCGACCCGCTCTCGCTCGTCGCCCGCTACAACCGCCTCGCGGGGCTACCGCGCCCGCTGCCGCGCTGGGCGCTCTCGCTCCTTCACTGGCGGCACTGGGCCAGCGCGGACGACGTGCTCTCCATCGCCGGCGAGTACCGCACGCGGCACATCCCGACGAGCGCCCTCTGGTTCGACGACGGGTGGCAGACGTCGCTCAACGACTACACGCTCTCGCCGGCCATGTTCGGCGACCCGCAGGCGCTCATGGCCCAGATCGGCGCCCTCGGCTACCGCGTCATGGCGTGGACCTCGCCGTACCTCGAGCACCCCAAGGGCGCCCCCGCCGACCCGGCGCAGGTGCTCTACGAGCAGGGGCTCCAGGGGCAGTTCTTCGTGCAGGACGGCGACGGCAACGTGTTCGTCCCTCCCACGGCGCCGGTCAAGGCCTCCACCGCGAGCGGCGCGGCGGTGCCCGACTTCACCGACGTCGGGGCGCGCGCGTTCTGGGAGAACATCGTCGCGAACGCCACCCGGACGAACTTCCACGGCTTCAAGTGCGACTACGGCGAGGACTTCATCCCGAACCTCGGCGACGAGCACTTCCCGATGGCCTTCTCCGACGGGATGGATGCGACCACCGCCGGCCGCGTCTTCCCGGTCGACTGGCACGCCACCGAGCACGCCGTGCTCGACGAGGCGTTCCCCGGCGACGGGCTCCTCATCGTGCGCGCGTCGTCGTGGGGCGGCGCCTCGGAGGCCGACGTCATCTGGCCGGGCGACCTGGACCCGCAGTTCGAGCACCAGGGCGACGCCCTCCCGGGCGGCGGCATCGCGGTCGGCGGTCTGCCGGCGGTGCTCGTGGACGCGCAGACCCTCGGCGTCAGCGGCTTCTCGGCCTTCGGGTCGGACACGACCGGCTACCGCGGGACGCCCACGCGCGAGTCGACGCTGCGCTGGATGGAGCACACCGCGCTCACGGTGGTGATGCAGGTGTACGAGGACGGGTCGCGCCTGCCGTGGCTCTACGACGACGCGGCGGGCGCCGAGTACCAGGCGATGGCGACGCTCCACCAGCAGCTCGAGCCGTACAACGCGATCCTCGTCCGCGGGGCGCAGACGGCGGGGACGACGACGATCCGCCCCCTGCCGCTCGCGTTCCCGGCCGACCCGGCGACGTTTGCGGTGGCGGACACCGAGTACCTGCTGGGGCCGGACCTGCTGGTCGCGCCGGTCATCACCGCGGGCGCGACGAACGCGAGCGTGCACCTGCCGCCGGGGCCATGGGTGCACTGGTGGAGCGATCAGGTCTTCCAGGGGCCGGCCGACGTGACGGTCGACGCGCCGCTCGGGAGCCCGCCGCTCTTCGCGCGCGGGGGAGGGCTCGTCCCGATGCTCCCGGCGGACATCGACACGCTGGTCGAGGCGAGCGCGCCGGGGGTCGTGACGCTCGCGTCGCAGGCGGCGGAGATGCAAGGGCGCGCCTGGGCGATGGGGGCGTCGTCCGTGGTGCTCGACGACGGCGCGGCCATCGCCGTGAGCGACGCAGCGGACGGGGTGACCGTGACGTGGACCGCGGGGGCGTCGGCGACGAACCTGACGCTCGACGTGGACCTCCGGGTCCGCTCCGGCGGCGCCTCGGACTCCGCCACCGTTGCAACTCTGGCTGGCCGAACGCTCGCCCCCGTCGCGAGCCCGGCCGCCCTGGCCGGTTCCCCCACGCCGGCCTGGGCGCCCGGCAACCCGGGGCACGTGACCCTCCGTTTCGTCGGCTCCGGAGCTGCCCGCCTCCAGTAGCCCGAGGGGGGCGTCTCCCGGGGGATGCCAGGCTCTTCTGCGGCGTATTCCGAAAGAGCGATGTGTGGGAGCATGGCCGACCCCGTCTAAGGGGAAGGGAGCTCTTCGCTCAGGAGGAACAGCGACGATGATGAAAACAGCGATGATTGTGGGTGCAATGGCCCTGGCGGCCGTTGCGGCGTTTGCATGTTCGAGCAGCAGCGGCAATAACTCGCTGGCGAACTGTCTGGCGAGCGCGAACGGCGCCAGCGCATCGTGCACGTCGTGCGTCGAGAGCAAGTGCGGGTCGCAGCTCAGCGCAGCCAACAGCGCCTGCAGCGCTTTCGTCTCCTGCGCGTGTCCGGGGGGAACGTATTCGGCGAGCGCGGCCATGAGCGAGTCCTGCGAGATGAACGCGACCACCTCCGACTGCCAGACGGCGGGCAACAACATCGACAGCTGCGTCACCTCGAATTGCGCCAGCCAGTGCAACTCCGGCACCACCAGCGGCTCGGGAAGCAGCAGCGGCTCCAGCACCAGCAGCAGCTCGGGCAGCAGCACCAGCTCCAGCTCGGGCAGCACCAGCAGCGGGGGAACCCCCACCGGCTCGTGCGCCTCGCTGGCCACGTGTTGCGGGATGCTGCCGAGCGGCGAGCAGCCCAGTTGCAACGCGCTGGCGGGCGAGAATATCCAGAGTGCTTGTCAGGAGGCGCTGGGGGGGTTCACGGACGCTGGCCAGTGCAACTGACAGCCCACGACAGCCACGAATTGACGGTAATCTGACGGTACGACGGGAAACGGGGGCGCGGACCGCCCCCGCTTCCCGCTATGCCGACGCCAACGTGCCGGCCGAGCACCGTGAGCAGCGGCTCGAGCAGCGGCGGCCCCACGACCGGCTCGTGCTCGTCTCTCTCCACGTGCTGCAGAGCGCGCTGACCGCCTACATGTCCGCGAATCTCTGTCCGTAGGCCGGTTCCCGGGGTGCAATTGACACATCGCGTGACGGCACTACGGTCTCCGTGGCGTTGACCGCCCCCGTCTCCCGTTACGCCGAAGCCGACGTTCCCACCGAATACGGCGTCGTCCACGCCGTCGTCTACCGCGTGGGGGACTCCGTGCCCCCCGAGGAGCACATGGCGCTCGTCGTGGGCGACGTCCGCCACGCGACCGGCGGCGACGAGCCGGTGCTGACGCGGGTGCACTCGGAGTGCTGGACGGGCGAGGTGATGCGCTCCCAGAAATGCGACTGTCGCGACCAGCTCGACATGGCGCTCCGGGCGGTGAGCGAGCGCGGCCGCGGCGTCGTCGTGTACCTGCGGCAGGAGGGGCGCGGCATCGGCCTCGGGAACAAGGTGCGCGCGTACGCCCTGCAGCAGGAGGGGGTCGACACGGTGGACGCGAACCGGATCCTCGGCTTCGCGGACGACGCGCGCCGGTACGACGTGGCGGCGGCCATCCTCGGCGACCTCGGGGTGCGGAGCGTGGCGCTCCTGACGAACAACCCGGCGAAGGTCCAGGGGCTCGTCGACGGCGGGATCGCCGTGGCCGAGCGCGTCGCCCTGAAAGGGGAGTCGAACGAGCACAACGCCGAGTATCTGGCGGTGAAAGCGCGCAAAATGGGGCATGCGTTGTAGGGGGCTCGTGCGGGCGCTCGCGATGCTCGCGTGCGTCGCCGCGGTCGGCGTCGCGCCGGCGTGCGGGCTGGCCCTCGACGGGCTCGGTGCGGCGAGCCCCGATGCGTCCACCGGCAGCGTCGACGCCGGGGACGCGATGGCGCCCGCCGAAGGCGGGTCCGGCGACGACGGCGGTCCGAATGACGGCCCCGCGGACGCAGCATCGACCGGCGACGGCGCGGCCGGCCCGGTGACCATCACGTCGGTCGGCGCCATCACGCAGCCCACGGGGCTCGCCCAGGAGACGCACCTCCTCTACGCCACGGCCTCCGCGCGCTGGTGGCTCTTCTGGATCGAGGACGCCCAGCCCTACGAGCTCCAGGCCTCCTCCTCGGTCGACTTCACGACCTGGACCGCCGCCACGCCGCTCGCTCTCCCCGGGTCGCTCGACGAGCAAGGGGGCGACTTCTCGGTGACGTACGCAAACATCGCGGGCGTCGACGTCGTGCACATCAGCCTCGATCTGCGCTTCCCCGACGTGGACGCCGGCCCCGACCGCCGCCACTACCACGCGCGCGCGTCGCTCTCGGGGGGCGCCATCCTCTACGACGCGCCGGTCGAGATGACGATGATCACCGACCCCGCGATCATCGAGCCCGACGGCCCCGCCACCATCGTCACGTCCGACCACCGCGTGTGGGACTCGTCGGGATGGGCGAACTACATGGGCACCGGCAACGAGGTCGCCTGGCAGTCGGAGGGCTTCGAGAACGGGACGTCGTGGGACGGCATGATGGGCGCCGCGCAGCCCATCGCGGCCGAGGCGACCACCGTCAACGCGCGCGCCTTCGCGGTGGCGGGCGGCTCGCTCGTGGCCCTGTGGGAGCTCGCCGACCAGGAGCCGGACCCGACGAACGTCGCCTGGAGCCAGAACGGCATCCTCGGCTGGGGGACGCCCGCGAACGTGTTCGCGTCGAACCCGCAGAGCGCGAACGACTGGGACGTCATCGAGGTGAGCGCGAACGACCTCCGCGTCGTCCGCCGCGCCCTCGACGGGAGCTTCGACCACCTGAGCTACGACGGCACGACGTGGACGACGCTCGCCGCGCCGCCGTCCGACCCCGGCCTCGCCGAGGCGGGCCTCGTTCTCCTCACCGACGGGACGCGCGTCGCGATCGTCACGATCGCGAACGACGGGGCGTCGAGCATCCGCATGATCGAGTGGGACGGCTCGGCCTGGGGCGCGTGGTCGACGCTGGAAGGCTCGACCGCGACGCGGCGCTACGTCTCGGCGTGGTCGAGCCCGGGGCACAACGCGATCATGTGGACGCAGCAGACCCCGTCGCTAGAGGTCGACATCGTCGGCATGCTCGTCTCGCTGTAGCTCGCCCTCCCGGGCCTTCACGAACGCCGCAAACGTCGTCTCGAGCCGCCGGGTCAGCGCGCGGACGCGCTCCCAGTCGCCGCTCTCGCGGAGCTCGCCTTCGAGCTCGCGGCAGACGAACCGGACGCACAGGCTCGGGCGAGCGCGCGCATCGAGGGAGCATCCTTCGGGGCCGCGGAAGGCGCAGCCCGCGTGGTCGCCGCCCGGTCCGCGGAGGTCCCGCGGGTGCGTCCCGGCGAGGGCCAGCGCGGCGACCTCGTGCTCGTCGAACACGCCCTCCGTCCGCCCGCCGCAGCAGAAGCCCCCGTCCCACCGCCCGTGGGGCCGCGAGTGGCCCTTCGCGCAGCCTCCGCAGGCGTGCACGCCCTCGAACGCCGCCAGCACCTGCGGCTTCAGCGCGCGGAGCTCCCGCGCCAGCGCGCGCGCCTCGTCGCTCCCGCCTTCGCGCGCCGCCTCCGCGACCCGCGCTCGGACCGCGTCGACCTCCGCCACGCGCGACCGAGGGCCCCGCCACCGCCGGACGAGATCGCGCAGGGGCAGGAGCACCCGCCCAGGATAGCAGGCGGCCCACGGTTGACTCCCTGGCGCCCCCCGGTAGGTTGCCTCTCGCCCGCATGCGCGCCGCCGTGATCCAGCTGAATACGCAGGACGACCCCTCCCTCAACCTGGCGCGCGTACGCCACTGGGTCGCGCAGGCGGCGGCGGCCGGGGCCGAGCTCGTGACCTTGCCCGAGAACTTCGCGTTCATGGGCGAAGAGGCTCACAAGCGCGAGCTCGCCGAGCGCCTCGACGGCGCCTTCCCGGGCCCCATCCTGACCGCGCTCACCGAGGCCGCCACCGCCCACCGGGTCTGGGTGCTCGGCGGCGGGATGCCCGAGAAGAGCGAAGACCCGTCGCGGCCCTACAACACGTCGGTGCTCGTCGATCCGAAGGGCGCGGTCACCGCGACGTACCGCAAGGTGCACCTCTTCGACGTGAGCCTGCCGGACGGGACGGTGCTCCGCGAGAGCGCGGCCACGATGGCCGGCGGCGCGGCGGTCACCACGGCGGTGAACGGCGTCCAGACGGGGCTCACCATCTGTTACGACGTGCGGTTCCCCGAGATGTACCGGAAGCTCGTCGACGAGGGGGCGCGCATCATCACCGTGCCGTCGGCGTTCACGCTGACGACGGGCAAGGACCACTGGCACCCGCTCCTCCGCGCCCGGGCGATCGAGAACCAGGTCTGGGTCCTCGCGCCGGCGCAGCACGGCAAGCACCCGCGCGGCCGGCAGACGTACGGAAAATCGGTCATCGTCGACCCGTGGGGAGAGGTCGTCGCGCAGTGCTCGGAGGGGGAGGGGATGGCGGTGGCGAAGCTCGACTTCGAGTACCAGGACCGCGTGCGGACGTCGCTGCCCGCGCTGCTGCACCGCAAGTGGTGAGGCCGTCGCACGCGGTGAGGCGCGTCCCCCTCGTCGATCTGGCGGCGCAGGAGGCCGAGGTCGTGGCGGAGTCCCTGGCCGCGGTCGCCGAGGTGGCGCGAGGGGCGCAGTTCATCCTGGGCACGCGCGTCGAGGCGTTCGAGCAGTGGCTGGCGCGCGAGTGCGGCGCGGAGCACGCGGTGGGCGTCGCGTCGGGGACGGACGCCATCGAGCTGACGCTGCGCGCGCTCGGCGTCGGCGCCGGCGACGCGGTGGTGACGCCGGCGCTGTCCTTCGTGGCCGCGGCGGGGGCGATCGCGGCGACCGGGGCGCGGCCGGTCTTCTGCGACGTCGCGGCGGACACGATGAACGCGAGCGCGCGCACGGTGGGTGAC
>JBEKGQ010000075.1:0-14819 GCA_050012715.1 Polyangiaceae bacterium | reverse complement strand
AGGCGCGGGAGGAGCTCGCGGCGGGCGTGTCCGCCGCGCCGGGCGGGGCGTTCGTGGCGGACGAGGGGCGGGCGCGCCTCGTCGTGGCGGAGCCGCGGGGGAGCGCGTTCGCGTCGGACTCGGCGCGCGCGGTGGTCGAGGCGGTCGAGCGCGCGGAGGCAGCCGCCGCGCGGCCGGGGGTGACGACGGAGCTGGCGGGCGGGCACGCGATCGCGTGGGCCACCGAGCGCATGATGAAGCGCGACCTCGAGGTGAGCGGGACGATCTCGATGGTCCTGGCGTCGCTGGCGTTCGTCGTGACGTTCCGGCGCGCGCGCGCCCTCGTCGCGGTGCTCCCGCCGCTCGCTCTCGGGACGCTGTGGACGACCGGCCTCGCGGCGCTCTTCCCCGCGGGCATCAGCGCGGTGGCGATCGCGTTCGCGGCGGTGGTCGTCGGCGTGGGCGTCGACACCGGGGTCCACGTCTACGCGGCGCTGCTGGAGGCGCGGCGCGCGGGGCTGCCGCCGAGGGAAGCCGCGGCCGAGGCGCGGGCGACGACGTGGCGGCCGACGCTGACGGCAGCCGCGGTGGCGGCGGTGGCGTTCGCGTCGCTCGCGCTGAGCGGGCTCCGCGCGATGAAGCAGCTGGGCCTCCTGTGCGGGGCCGGGGAGCTCTTGACGGCGGTGGCGATCCTCGCCGTGACGCCGGCGATCGGCGCGTGGCTGGAGCGGGGCCCGCCGCCGCCGGTGCGCGCGCCGCGGTGGGCGGCGGCGCTGGCGTGGACGTCGCGGACGCGACGGCGCGCGGCGTGGACGCTGGCGGCGTGCGCGGTGCCGGTGGTCGTCGTGGCGGTCGCGGGGTGGCCGCGGCCGGCGGACGCGCTCGTCGCGGTGCGCCCGGGCAGCCTCGAGCCGCTCGCGGTCGAGGCGCGGATCCACGCCGTCTTCGGCGGGCGCGCGGGCCAGTGGATCGTGCTCACGAGCGACGCCGACGAGGAGCGCGCGCGGGCCCGCGCGGACCGCGTGGCGGAGGCCCTGGAGGCGCTGAAGGACGACCGACGCGTGGACGGCTTCGACGCGCTCACGACGTTCGCGCCCGCGGCGACCACCCAGCGCGCGCGCCTCGCCGAGCGGGACGCGCTGGACCTGCCGTCGCGGCGGGAGGCGCTGGAGGCGGCGCTCCGCGACGCGGGGTTCTCGGTCGAGAGCCTCGCGCCGGCGCTCGACGCGTTCGCGCACCCGACACCGGCCGCCGCGGTCCGGGAGGGCGACCCGGGGGGGCCGCTCGCGTGGGTCTTCGCGCGTCACGTGGCGCGCGACGCGGACGAGGGGCCTCGCCGCGGCGAGACGCTCGTCGCGACGTACGTGCGCCCGGCGGGCGATGCGGCGGCGAGCGCGGGCCTGCGCGCGGCCATCCTCGCCGCCGACCCGGGGTCCGCCGTCACCGGCTTCGACGCGATCGACCGCGCGCTCCGCGAGGCGCTCGGGCGGGATCTGCTGCTCGTCGGGGGCGTCGCGCTCGCGGTCGTCGCGGTGGCGATGCGCCTCGCGCTGCGGAGCGCGCGGCACGCGCTCGTGGCGCTGGCGACGCTCGTCTGCGAGATGGCGCTCGTCGGGGTGGCGATGCGCGTGCTCGCGGTGCGGTGGCACGTGTACGACGCGCTCGTCTTGCCGGTGCTCTTCGGCGTCACCATCGACGAGTCGATGTTCCTCCTCTACGCGGCGCGCGTCCGCTCGCTCGACGACGCGATGCGCACGCAGGGACCGCTCGTGGCGGCGACGGCGCTGACGACGGCGGCGGGCTTCGCGGCGCTCATCGCGTGCCGCTTCGACGGGCTGAGCGACCTCGGCCTGGTGGGCACGCTGGGAGTGCTCGCGGGGCTCGTCGCGGCGCTCGTCGTCGTCCCGGCCGCGCTCACCGTGATGGCGCCCGGGTACCCCGATGAGACGGGCCCGAGAGTTGACGGAGGACGAGGTCGAGCCGGACGCTGAGCGGTGATGGTGCGGCGCCCTGCCTTCGCGGCGGCCTGGAGCCTCTTGCTCGGGGCGTGCGCGCTCGACCTCGACGGCCTCGGCGCGGGGGACGGCGGCGTCGACGTGGTCGTCGTGTCGCCGACGGTGGACGCCACGGGGGCGGATCAGTCGAGCGTGAGCCCCGACGGCGCCGAGGCGGGCGACGACGCCGCGGACGAAGCGGCGTCCTCCGACGCGGCCGGGTTCGGCGGCGAGACGTCGACCCCGCAGGACGACGCCAGCGAGCCCTGGGACGCGGCCGACGACGCGCCGCCTCCGGTCGGGTGCGACGAGGACGGCGACGGATACCTCGCCGACAGCGAGGAGTGTGGCGGCACCGACTGCTGCGACCAGGACGCCCACGTGCATCCCGGTCAGACGGCGTACTTCACGACGCCGGGCGCGTGCGGCGGCTACGACTACAACTGCGACGGCAAGGAGTCGCCGGAGTACGGCGCGGCCAGTTGCCAGTGGAGCAGCTTCTCGTGCAGCGGCAATGGCTTCGCCCCGCCGGTGCCCGGGTGCGGCGACAACGGCACGTTCACGAGCTGCAGCATCCCCTGGTACGACGTCTTCAGCTGCACCAGCAGCAGCGGCCAGCAGGCGCAGGGCTGCCGCTAGCGCGGACGGCGCGCGCCGGCGCGCGTGAAGCAACTCCTCGCCGCGGGCGACCGATGGGAGCACGTGAGCCTCCCCGCGTCCCTCGCCGCCCTCGCCCTCGACGTCCTCGCCTCCGTCCTCGCGCCGCCGCGGTGCGCGGCCTGCGATGCGTCCGTCGCGCGCGTCGCCGTCTTCTGCGCCTCGTGCGCCGCGACCGTCGAGGCGGCCCCTCCCGGGCCCGTCGCGGCGGCCTACGTCTACGGCGGGGCCATCGCCGACGCCATCGTGCGCATGAAGTACTCGTCGCGCCCCGACCTCGCGCGCCCCCTCGGCGATCTCCTCTGGCGCGCGCTCGCCGCACGCGACGTGTCCCTCCGCGACGCCCTCGTCGTCCCCGTCCCGCTGCATCCCTCACGCCTCGCCGAGCGCGGCTACAACCAGTCCGCCCTCCTGGCGCGACGCGTCGCACACCACCTCCGCGCGCCGTTTGCCCCGCTCGCGCTCGCCCGCGCGCGCGACACCCCGAAGCAGGCCAACCTCGACCGGGAGGCTCGCCTCGCCAACGTCGCGGGGGCGTTCCGCGTGCGGCAGCCGGCGCGCGTCCGCGGTCGAGCGGTGCTCGTCGTCGACGACGTCTGCACCACGGGCGCGACGCTCCACGCGTGCTCGAGCGCCCTTCGCGCGGCGGGCGCCGGCGCCGTCGAGGCCGTCGTCCTGGCGAGAACCGGCCTTTTTCCTGCGCCGGAGGTATCATCTCTGGGCCCGTGAGCGTCGACAAAGACGGCAAAGCCGACCGCCCTGCCGCCGGCCCCAAGCCTGGTGGCCTGAAGACCGTGGTCGGCGTACCGGCGCTCGAAGGGGTGCCGCCCGACCGGCCCAGCGATCTCGAGATGACGCGGCAGCTTCCGCCGAAGGCGCTCGACGCCGACGCGAGCAACGGACCGCACGAGCTGCCGGGCACCGTGCTCGATCAGAAGGCGATCGCCAGCGCCGAGGCCGAGCGCATGCTCGCGTGGACGGGGTTCACGCAGGAGGAGATCTCGACCGCGCCCGCCGGCGCAATGCCGAAGGGGCCCACGCCGCGCGCACCCGGGGTCGCGGGGGCTCTGCCACGGCCCGCGCCGCGACCGGCGTCGCCGGGGAAGACGCTGCCGCCGTCTGCCGACATGTTCGTCGGGCTCGGGCGCTCGACGGGGGCGGCGCACGCGGAGCCCGAGAAGCCCACGCGACCGGGGGTGCCGGTGCCCGCGGGGGTGGCGGTGAAGGGGCGCGCGACGTTGCTGCTCGACGGGTCCGTGCCGCCGACCGGCGAGACGAGCGACTCGGACGCGACGCAGGAGCGGGCGCCCATCCAGGTGCCGGGCGCGGGCACGACGGCGCCCAAGGCGGTGACGCAGGCGCCGCCCTGGGGCGAGGGCGCGGCGCACCTGGGAACGTCGATTCCCAAGGGACCTCCGCCGCCGCGGGAGCGGGAGCCGTCGATCGAGGAAATCAGCGGCTCGATGCTGCTTCCGGACGCGTCGGGGGAGGCGCCGCAAGCCGGCGTGGAGGAGCTGAGCGGCTCGCTGCTCATCGAGGACGCGCCGGACGGGCGAGGGCCACCGAAGGTGAGCAAGCCGCCGACGCCGAGCTCCGCGCCGCCGAAGCTCGCGAGGCCGTCGGTCAAGCCGCCGGTGCCGACGTCGTCGTCGCGGCCGCCGCCGGTGGCCGCGCACCGCGCCCTGCTCGGGATGCCCGAGCTGCCGACGGCGACGCCGGCGCCGAAGCTCGACTTCCTCGCGTTCCCGCCGTCGATACCTCCGGTGCCGCCCGCGGGCTCGCCGGCGCCGCCCGCCGCGGCGGCGGATGTGCCCTTGCCGCCGGTCATCGTGGGGCCGGACCCGGTGTTCGAGGTCCCCGTCGTCCCGCCGGTGACGCTGGCGTCGGCGCCTCCGCCCGCGGTGGCGCCCCCCGCGCCCGAGCCGGCCCCGGCACCGACGGCGCCGATGACGGGCGACATCGAGCTGACGCGGCTCCCGCGCGGAGGCCTCGAGCCGGTCTTCGCGCTGGGGCGCAAGGTGCAGTCGGCGCTGCGCGGCGCGCTCACCGAGATGCGCGGCGCGATGTCGTCGAACGGGGGCCTGGGCGCCGACGGTCGGCCGAAGTGGTTCCTCCCGGTGGTCGCGGTGGGGGGGCTCACGGTGGGGATCGGGCTCTTCGCGATCATCGGCACGATCGTCCGCGGCGGGGACTCGGCGCGCGCGAGCACGGGGAGCCCCTCGGCGCGCGCTTCGGCGGCGCCGCCGCTGGCAACCGCGTTGCCGACGGGGACGACCGCGAGCACTGCCGCGCCGGCGGCGACGACGGCGCCCGCCGGGACGACCGCCACGACGGGGCCGCTCACGGCGTGCACGGTGTCCGGTGGGCCGCACGTCATCGGGCCCAGCGCCACGGTGACCGCGGGCGTCGAGGTCGTTCGTCTCGGCGACGACGTCGCGCTCGCGTTCGCGCCCAACGACCACGACGCCATCGGCGTCCGCCTCGACGCGGGTTCCCTCGCCGCGATGGCGACGGTGAAGTCGCACTCGGGCGGCGTGGTCCGTCGCGTGACGCCGCTGACCAACGCGAAGGGCGGCCTGTCGCTCGCGGTGGACGTGGACCGCAAGAACGACCACCTCCAGGGACGGCGAACGGTCGCCTCGGAGCCGCCGGTGCAGCTCGGCGCGACCGGGAGCCACGTGGGCTGGGCGCACGTGGGCGGCGCCGCCGCCGGCGAGCTCTGGCCGCTCGACGAGGGCCTCAACGTGGAGGCGCTGCGGGGCTCTGCCGACAGCACCGGCGAGCGCACGATCGCCCTCGCGTTCCGCCGCGGCGGCGCGGTGTGGATGGGCGTCGCCACCGGGGCGAAGACCCTCGCGCCGATGGGCGACCTGTCGCACATCGAGGGCCTCGGCGCGAACATCGGCTCGCCTGCGATCGCGCTCAGCGGCGGCGGCGTGATGGTCGCGTGGTCCGACCGCGGCTCGCCCGACGACCCGTGGCGCATCCGCTGGACGCGCTTCGACGCGGGCAGCGCGCCCTCGACCGCACAGACGTTCGTGCCGCCGCCGGGCGGCAAGGGCGAGCAGGCGATGTCGCCGAGCCTCGCCGCGCTCCCCGGGGGGCGCTTCCTCCTCGTCTGGACCGAGGGCCCCGCGTCCGGTCACGACGTGCGCGCGCTCACGTTCGGCCCCGACGGCAAGGTCCTCGGGGCGCCGCTCGTCATCTCCACCGCCGGCGTCAACGCCGGCCAGGGGCAGGCCGTCGTGACCACGTCGGGCCAGGGCGTCGTCGCGTTCCTCGAGTCCGGCGGCAGCGGCTTCCAGGTCGTGGCGACGCCGATCGCCTGCGGCAGCCAGTAGCGCTATTGCACCGTGGAGAGGGCGCTCGCGAAGCAATCCGGCGCGACGAACTCGGTGAAGCGCTTCGCCTCGTTGCCGTTGCTGTCGAGGAAGACCACGACCGGGAGGCCCTCGGTCGCGTGGTACTTCTGCCGAACCTTGGCCACGTCGGCGTTGTCGTCGTCGCTCGCGTCGATGTGCAAGGCCACGAAGCGCGACCCTTCTTTCTGCACCTTGGGGTCGGGGAACGTCTTCTCGTCGAGCTCTTTGCAGGCGCCGCACCAGCTCGCGCCGAAGTCGATCAGCACCGGCTTGTGCTCTGCGTTCGCGCGCGCGAGGGCCGCCGACTCGCTCGTCTCCCAGTGGAGCTCCGGCGGGAGCTGGTACCACGTGACGACCATGAGGACCCCCACGACGGCGGGCACGATGGAGGCGAGCTTCATCGACTTCGAGTAGCGCGCGATGGGCGACTTCCTCCGCTCGGCCGCGACGTGGATGCCGCCGAGGACGAGGCCGACGGCGAGGACGGCCATCGCGATGCCTCCGTAGACGAGGCCCGGCTGCACCAGCCGGTGCACCGTGTCCTTGGGGATCGCATCGCGGATGTAGGCGAACGCCATGTAGGCGAGGCACACGCCGCCGACCCACTTGACGCCCATCATCCAGGCGCCGGCCTTCGGCAGGTTCACGGCGAAGGCGCCGACCGCGAAGAACAGCGTCCCGAGGCCGAGCCCGTAGAGCGCCATCGCGCCCGAGCCGAGGGCGATGTTGCGCGTGGTGGAGATCCAGCCGAGGAGGCCGAAGAGGAAGGGACCGACGCAGGGCGCCGCGACGAGGCCGCAGACGAGACCGAGGAGGAACGCGCCGCGGTAGCCGGTGCCACCCACCGTGGAGAGGCGGTTGTTGAGGCTTGCCGGGAGCGCGAGCTCGAAGGCGCCGAAGAGCGACGCGGAGAGGGTGAGGAACACGATCGCGATGGCGCCGACGACCCACGGGTTGCCGAGCGCGGAGCCGAAGCCCTTGCCGGTCATCGCGGAGATGACGCCCATCGGCGTGAAGAGGCAGACGATGCCGAGGACGAACGTGAGCGAGAGGAGCGCGCCATGCCAGCGGCTCTTGGCCTCCTTGGCCCCGAACACCGAGACCGTGATGGCGATCATCGGGTAGACGCAGGGCGTAAGGCTCGTGAGCAGGCCGCCCACGTAGCTCGCGCCGAGGGCGACGAACGTCCCCTGCGCGAGGTAGTGCTGGAATCCTCCGGTGTCGGAGGACGCGGCGCACGCGGCCGCGTCCTTCGCCTCGTCCGCGGAGGCGACGAGCGCCCACAGAACGAGGGCCAGGATGACGAGCGACGACAGGAGCAGTTTGGAGCGCGGCTTCACGAGGTCCTCCACCGTGCATTCTCCGTGCGAACCCGATGCGTTCGCCGGCGCCCAGGGAATATAGCGAAACTTCGGGCTTTTACACGCCACGCGAGCGCTGGAAGACTTCGAGCGGGGTGGATCGAAGTGGGCTCAGTTCGCGGACATCTTCGCCAGGGTGGCGCGCGCCATCTTGAGCTCGGGGTCGAGCGCCAGGGCGAGCGTCGCGCGGGCTCCTTCGGTCCGCCGGACGAAGGCCTCGAGGTAGCGCTGCGCCGCGGGCCACGCGCCGGCGGCGTATGCGAGGTGCCCAAGCACGAAGCGCCCGTAGCCCTGGCCGCAGGGAGCCGCCGCCAGCTCGTCGATGGTCGACTGCAAGTCCGGCACGCGCTCGCCCGACGCCACGCGAACGAGGGCGAGGTGGGCCCGGTAGAGCGGCTTGTCACGCGTCCCCCAGCGCACCGCCCGCTCGAGGGCGGAGAGGGCCTCCGCGTAGCGATGCGCCATGAAGAGGGTGCTCCCGAGGGTCCACCAGTGGAAGGGCCGGCGCGAGGCGGGGCCACGGCGCGCGGCGATGCGGAGGTGCGACACGGCAGCGTCGACGTCGTCGATGGCGATGGCGGCGCGCGCGGCGTCCTGGTGGAGGACGTCGCCGAGGACGCCGAGCTCGATGGCCTGGAGGGCGACCTCGAGCGCCGCAGAGAAGCAGCGCGCCTCGTAATGGGAGAGGTAGAGCTGGCGGAGGAGCATGGCCTGCGTCGTGCGGTCGAGGGGCGAGCGCACGGCGAGGCCTTGCTTGGCCCACCTCGCCCGTGCCGCGGGCGTGCGGGCGGCCATCGCCTTCCGGAGCAAGTCCTCCGGGGTCGACGCGGTCGGCCGGGCGGACCCGGATGTGGCTGCTGCCGCACGCCTACCCGTGGTCACATCGCGAAGCCTACCATTCGGGCTCTCCATGGGCCAAAACGTGCTACGCGTCCCGGCGTCGTGCACGGTGGCGTTACCGCGAAGCTCCGGGCGTTCGCCCCGCTCGCCGCGACCGGCGCGGTCGCGCTCCTCGCCGGCGGCTGCGGGCGCCGGGCGACCCGCGCCGACTGCCAGCTCATCGTCGACCGCAGCGTGGAGATCCAGCTCAAGGAGCAGGCCGAGAGCGACCCGAAGGCCATCGCGAAGCGCGAGGCCGAGGTGCGCGCAGAGCTGGACGACGAGATCGGGTCGTGCGAGAGGAACCGTCGCGTCACGGACAAGATGATGGCTTGCGTGCAATCGGCATCGACGACCTCGGACCTCGACAAGTGCCTGCGCTGACGGGTCCAGCCATCGTCGTCGCCATCCTCGCGTGCGTCGCTTGCTCGAGCACGCTCGGCGCGTGCAAGGCCAAGGCGAGCGCCTCGCAGTGCGACCAGCTCGTCGATCGCTACGCGACGCTGGTCGTCACCGAGAAGCTCGCCGACGCGTCGGCGGCGGCCATCCAGGCCGAGCAGGCCCGCGAGAAGGCGGCGGCGCGCGGCGACGACGCGTTCAAGAACTGCAGCTCGGAGGTGAGCCAGGCCGAGTTCGATTGCGCGATGCGCACGACGAGCCCGGACGCCTTCGAGAAGTGCCTCGAGTAGCGGACCTCACTTGGTGTGCGCGGCGCGCCCGTGCATCCGGAGCTTCCGGCCGTTCTGGGTGTCCTCCGGCGTCGGCCCGTCGACTTGCCACAGGAGGTCACCCCCGAGCAGGCACGCCTGGTCGGCGAGCTCCCGCTGGCAGGCGTCACGCGAGTCGTCCTCGTTGCAGAGCACCGTGACCGGGCCGATGTTCTCGGCGGGCATCGGCAGCGTGTCGGCGTAGATCTGCAGCGCGCAGCCGCGCTCGCGCGGCCCCTTCGTCGCGCGCTTCGAGTGCGCGGCGTGGGCGACGAGCACCGGCGCGTTGATGGCGTTGTCGGCCGTGCCCCACATCACGTCGCCCCCGAGGTGGCAGACCTGGTCCATCAGCCGGCGCTCGCACTTGCCGCCCGCCGGGCAGTCGACCTGGACGACGCCGAGGTCGTCGACCGGGATGCCCGCCGGCCCCGGGTAGAGCTTCACCGGACACCCGTCCTCGTGGGCCGGGTAGCGCGCGTCCGGCCCCGAGCCGCCGCACGCGACGACCGCCGAGGCAACGAGCGCCGCCGCCCACACCTGCGTCGTCGCGCGCATCGCCTACTCCGCCGCCGCCCGGGCCTTGAGCAGCGGGAAGCCCATCGCCTCGCGCTGGGCGAGCCACGCCTCGGCCACGCCCTTGGCCATGCCGCGCACGCGCCCGATGAACCGCGCGCGCTCGGTCACGCCGATGGCCCCGCGCGCGTCGAGCACGTTGAAGGCGTGCGCTCCCTTCACCACGAAATCGTACGCCGGGAGGACGAGCTTCTTCATCGGATCGCCTCCCACCGTGAGGAGCCGCTTGCACTCCTTCTCGGCCTGGTCGAACGCGGCGAAGTGGGCCGGCGTGTCGGCCTGCTCGAAGTTGTACGTCGACCACTCCCACTCGCCGCGCTTCACGAGCTCCGCATAGGAGACGCCCGGCGCCCACTGCATGTCCCAGAACGACTCGACGTTCTGGAGGTACATGCAGATGCGCTCGAGGCCATACGTGAGCTCGCCGCTGACCGGCTTGCAGTCGATGCCGCCGACCTGCTGGAAGTACGTGAACTGCGAGATCTCGAGCCCGTCGAGCCACACCTGCCAGCCGAGGCCCCAGGCGCCGAGGGTGGGCGACTCCCAGTCGTCCTCCACGAAGCGCACGTCGTGGTCGTCGGGCTTCGTGCCGAGGGCGAGGAGCGACTCGAGGTAGAGGTCCTGGATGTCGAGCGGGGAGGGCTTGAGGATGACCTGGAACTGGTGGAACTGCTGCGTGCGGTTCGGGTTGTCCCCGTAGCGTCCGTCGGTCGGGCGGCGTGACGGCTCGACGTAGGCGACGCTCCACGGCTCGGGACCGATGGCGCGGAGGAAGGTGGCGGGGTTGTAGGTGCCGGCACCGACCTCGGAGTTGTAGGGCTGCACGATGAGGCAGCCGCGCTTCGCCCAGAAGTCCTGCAGGGCGAGGATGACTTCCTGGAAGTACATGGCAAGCCGGAGGAGTAGCACGCGGGGGCGGGCTCGACCTAGACGCGGCGGTGGACCCGAGCGGGGCCAGGCGTCCCGCCCGTGCACCCCGCCGGTCCGCTGGTCGCGGCGTGATGACCCACGGTCCGTTTCACGCTGCGGCGCGCCGTGGACGGGCCATGACGATTGTTGTCGTGGGGTCCGGCGACAACGAAAGGACCCGTCCCATGCCCACCGACCCAACCGAGCTGGAGCGACTGATGGAGGCCGCCTCGGCTCAGGCCGTCGACGCGATCGCGATCGTCACGGCGGAGGCGAACTTTCTCCACTCGAAGATCGTGTACGTCAACGACGCGTGCTGCAAGCTGCTCCGCTGCGAGCGCGAGGCTCTGCTCGGCTGCTCGCGGCTCGCGCTCGCCGGGGGGAGGCCCACGCCGGATCTGCTCGACCGCGTGCGGGCGGAAGCCGCCGCGGCGGACCAGCCGTTCTTCGGGCACGTCACGCGGCTTCGCCGCGACGGGTCGCAGTACGACGTCGAGGGGCACGTGGCGCCGCTGCGCGACGAGCGCGGCCACGTGACCCACTACGTGATCACCCAGCACGAGGTGACCGCGCGAAACCGCGCCGAGCGCGAGCTCCGCTCGGCCTTGCTCCTCGCGGAGCGGATGAGGGCCACCGCGGACCTGGCGGCGGGGACGGTCTACGGGCTGCGCGATCCCATCTCGCGGGCCCTCGCGAGCCTCGACCTCGCCAAGGCCGTCCTCGGCGCGCACGCGTGCCCCAGCGACGTCGACGGCCGGGTGAGCGGCGCGGTGGCCGATGCGTCCGCGGCGTGCACCTCGCTGCGCGACGTCGTCTCGGACCTCGGCGCGCTGGCGCTCGATCCGGGGCCGACCGAGCCCGTCGACGTGGAGGCCGCGCTGGATCTGGCGGTCGATCTCACCGCGTTCGAGCTCGCGCCCCGCGCCCACGTCGAGCGGTCGCGCCGTCCGCTCCCCCGCGTCAGCGCCAACTTCGGCCGGCTCGTGCACGTGCTCACGTGCATCCTGCGCAACGCCGCGCAGGCGATCCCGGGGGATCAGCCGGCCAACAACTGGGTGCGCATCTGCACCGACGTCGAGGACGGCCGGGTCGTCGTCGTGGAGATCGCGGACAGCGGCGAGGGGATCGAGCCCGGCGATCTGCCCCACGTGTTCGAGCCGTTCTTCACGAGCCGGGCGGGGCCGGCGTCCTCCGGCCTCGGCCTGTCCGTCGCGCAGGCGACCATCGCCGCGCTCGGAGGAGAGGTCACGATCGCCAGCGAGGTCGGTCGCGGAACGCGCGTGCGCGTCACGCTCCCCGCGTGCGACGAGGTGAGCGTCCCGCATCGGCGCTCGCGCCCGGCGTTCGCTCAGCAGCAGATGGTGCTGGTCGTCGCGGACGACCCCGCGACGTACCCGACGTTCGCGCGGATGCTCGACAACCACCGGACGGTCGTGAGCTTCGCCACCCCGGACGAGGCGCTCGAGCGCGTCGCGCTCGGCGAGGCGATCGACCTCGTCGTCATCGATCGGGCCCTGCGGTGGAAGGCGGAGCTCGGCTTTCGCGAGGAGCTGGAGGCGCTCGCTCCCCACATGCGCCCGCGCGTCCTCGAGCTGTCCACCCGGAGCGCGACGAGGCCGAGAGCGCTCGACGCGAGCACGAGGACGGAGCTTTGACCCGCGCGCGGGCGCTCGGCTCGCGTGTCCTCGCGGCGGCCGGCCTCTTCGTCCTCATCGGCTGCGCGGCGCGCGCGTCGCCCCTCGACGTGTGCACCGGCGCGGCCGCGGGCGACGGGTGCGACCTGGCGGTGGGCGGCGCCTCCGGCAAGGAAGTGAGCCGCTGCGTCGGCGAGGCCGACGGCACGCTCCTCTGCTACTCGCCGGGGCTCCCGGACGAGGGTCGGCGTTTCCCCGCCTTCACCGAGAAAGCGATTCGCTGACGGCGGAAGGCGAGCGGGCGTCGCGACCGAGCCGTCGTGGCCGTGCTAGGCAAGACGGCCCTCGGGCGACCGGGACAGCGAGCCGCGATGCCGACGATCCGCATGAAGGTCATCCCCGAGCCATCGCGAAAGAAGCGGTCGGTGATCGTCGCGCCGCGCGACGACGCCTCGTTCCGGTTCTACCGGGGCGGGAGCGACGTCGACCTCGCGTGCGGGCAGTGCGGGCGGGAGCTGGTCACCGGGCTGCAGGACGCGGGGCAGCTCCAGAGCGTCGTGCTCAAGTGCCCCGGCTGCGGGGCGTTCAACGACTCGGGGCTGCCGGCGGGCGTCTGAGCGAGCCTACCGCGGCGGGCGCTTCCGCTCGTGGAACCAGCTCCGGTAGCTCGCCATCTTGGTCACCTGCGCCGCGGGCGCGTGCCCCTTGCACGGCTGCGCCTCGTCGCTGCCGGCGGGAGCCCCCCAGCGCGACTCGACGCAGTCGTTCGGGTTGTAGGCCATCTCGAGCGCGGCCCCGCGGTCGACCACGTCCTGCAACGACAGCTCGAAGTCCGTGCCGTCGGTGCGGACGTACTTGAACTTGCGCTCGTGGAGCTCGCGGCCGAGGCGCGACGCGAGGTCCGCGCGGACGTCCTCCGGCGTCTTGCCGCCCGGCATCGCGTAGCGCTCGGGCCGTCGGGCGACCCGCGCCGGGATGGCCTGCGCGACGTCGACCGCGATGAGCAGGCGCAGGTCGCGCGACGGCGTCGAGAAGTCCTCCCAATCGCCGGTCGTCTCGAAGATCTTCGCGCCGTCGGGCATGTCGGCCGCGGGCTTGCCCGTCGCGAGGAACTTGCGGCCGTTGTCGACCGAGTTCACGCGCGTCTTCACCTGCTCCTCGAGCGCGTCGATCGTCTCGAGCAGTGCCTGCGTCGGATCGAGCGGCGCGGGCGACAGGACGTCGTCCATCTTGTCGTAGAAGCCCTCGACGCCGGCGGCGTACTGGTCCTGCGAGTAGTCCGGCAGCTCCGCGTTCGAGAGGTGCCGCCACTTGCCGGTCATCCGGTCGCGGAGGACGGGCCGGAACCGCTTGAAGCCGGCCGCGCCGAGCGACGGGTCGATCGCGAAGAGGAAGTTGCCGCGCCAGAAGCGCTTGCGAGCGACGGTGCCGTCGGGCTGACCGTCGACCGCGAGGAGGACGCCGCCCGAGGTGGCCGTCTGCGGGATGCGCTTGGCGACGACGAGGACGTGCCCGTAGGGGTCGGCGAAGATGGTGCCGGGCCGCAGCGTCTCCGCCGACAGCGACACCGGGTAGTAGTCGCCCGTCTCGTCGTCGGCGGGGGTCCGCCCCGCGCCCGACTGCACCGCGTCGGCGAGCGTCGTGCGGAAGAACTCCCCGAGGCGGCGCGCGTTCGACTCCCACGTCCCGCTCCGCTGCGGATCGGCCCACGCCGGCAGCTCCTGGGGCTTCTTGTCGATGGGTGGGAAGGGATTGCTCTGCGAGGCGAAGTCACCGCACGTCGGCGGCACGCCCTCGGCGCCGCGCGAGCAGCGCGACCAGGCGAACGGCAGGCCCAGCTTGTAGGCGAAGTAGGCGCGGAGAAAGTAGGGAAGGTCCGCGCAGTCCGGCCGGACGATGACGCCCTGCTCGTCCTCCGCCGCCCCCAGGTGGTCGACGAGGAAGTTCCTCGCGCGGTCGCGCAGCACCTCGTGGAGGGCGTTCCACGTCGGCGCGGCGTCGAGCGGCGCGTCGAAGAGGTGCTCGACCCACGCGGAGTAGAGGTTCTCGAGCGACGGGGTCCACGCCGCGCGCGTGAACCACAGGGCCGTGCGGGGCGTGCCGGGAACGGGGCCCGGGCGCGCGCCGACCGCGACGTCCTGCGTCGCGAGGGAGGCGCCTCCGCAGGCCGAGTCCCGCGCGAGCGTGGCGTGCCAGGTGCCGACCGCGGGGGCCTCGACGGTCGCGATCCACGCATACGGCGGCCCGCCGTGGCGCTCCTGCGCCGCGGTGACGGCGCCGTCGGGCGAGGTGACGGTGAGCCGCGCGTCGACGAGGTGGTCGCTGACGACGACGATGCGCATCGAGTCGCCGTGCCACGGGTGCTCGGGCGAGGCGAAGACGAGGACGTCGCCCGCGTCCCCACACGCTGGAGCACGCGGCGGCGGCGCCGTAGGCGGCGACGACGCGGACGAAGCGGCGGCCGACACCGGCGCCGCGACCGCGATCCGCGGCATCGGCGGAGGCGGCGGACCGGGCGGCGACTCCTGCGGCGACCGCTGGCACGCGGCCACGAGGATGGCGCCGCCCAGCGCGCAGAGGACACGCACCGCAGCCGTCGTTGTCGTACCCACCTTCGCCTTCAAGCCAGCCTCCCTCCGGGAGCCTGGCTCAGACAATCCGCTCGCAAGCTCGCGGGGCATGTTCAATCCAGCCTCCCTCCGGGAGCCTGGCTCAGACAATCCGCTCGCAAGCTCGCGGGGCATGTTCAAGCCAGCCTCCCTCC
>JBEKGQ010000074.1:0-14852 GCA_050012715.1 Polyangiaceae bacterium | reverse complement strand
CACGTCTTCGCGGCCGTCGCGATGGTCGCGTTCGTGGGTCGGGGGGCGATCAGCGCCCGCACGGTGCGAATGGTGGGAAAGAGCCTGGTCGCCTGCGCCCTGGTGGTCCTCGTCGATCGCCTCGCCGCCGGTATCGGTGGTGCGCGAATCGGTGTGGACGTCGTCGTCTATCTCGCCGTGGTCGTGACGACCGGAGCGCTCCGCCCCCTGGAGCTCTACCGGGTTGCGGCGGACGCGGTCCGCTCGAGGCGTCTCGGCCGGGCCGCTGACCCGGGCGAGCCTTGCGTCGGTCAGCGCGCGTAGAGCGCGTCGACCGCCTCGCCCCAGAGGCGGTTCATCGAGACGATCCCGCGGTCGTTGGGGTGCACACCGTCGCGCAGCTCGTCCGGATGGGCCTCGAACCATCGGTAGAAGTCCGGCCCCGCGGGGAGAGCGTCGGCCTCCCGGAGCTCGTCGATGACGCGATTGAAGTCCGGTATGTGCCCGTGTTGGTCGTCGGAGGCGAACGGGATCGACGCCAGGATGGGGACGCGGCCCGCCGCGCGGACTCGATCCACCATCGTCTGCATGTTGCTCCGGAACCGCGCGGTCGACGTCGTGTTGCCAGCCGCGTCGTTCGTGCCGTAGGCGATCCCCCAGAAGTGGGCATCGGGGCTGCGGGCGAGCCAGTCGTCGATGCGCGCCGCCCCTTCGTCGCTCTTGCCGCCGCCGGTGCCTCCGTTCACCACCGCGGGGAAGTACGCGGGGTGCCGGTCGTGCTCCCACGCGGCAAAGCCCGGCTGGTGCGCCGGAGCTCGGTCGAAGACCATCGCGGTGATGCTGTCTCCCGCGAAGAACCACGAATCGAGCGCACCCGCCGTGATGTCGTGGACGTCGAGCTCGCTGATCTGCACCCCATTCGGGCTTACCGTGGGCGTGCTCGTGACGACCAGCTTGACCCAGCTCTGGCCTGCGAAGTCCAAGGTGTGCATCTGGCCGTGGACGGACACGGCGTGGACCTCGATCATGGTGCGCCAGGTCCCGTCCGCTCCGTCGGTCGAGTCGCCGGAGGTCTCGATCCGGTACGCGCCGGGGCTGCCGTAGTCGGTCTCCTCGTAATTGTAGCTGCCGGTCGCGCTCCAGTTGACGAGCACGCGCTTCGGTCCGACGCCGACGTCGATGGCCACCCACGCGGGTGACTCGGGCGTCGGGCGCCCCGCGTTCCAGGGAGTCGAGTAGTTGCCGTCGTTGACGTTCTCGAAGTGCGGATACGGTTGAGTCGACGCGCCGGTGACGGGTTTGGAGCGCGAAACCAGCGGGCTCGCCGGGAGCGGCATGGCCTCGAGCACGCGGGGCGCCGGGGCGGTGGTCGGGACAAGTGGCTCCGAAGTGGAGGCCGCCGCGCGGGGAGGTGGGGCGGGCGGCGATGGCGCGCACCATCCGGTTGCAGCCACGAGGGCGATCGGCACCAGGACTGGTTGCAGCGTGCGCATCGGTAACCGGCTCGACGAGCATGCACCATGCCGTCTCTCCTCGCGCCGGGGCCTCGATCTTGCTGCTGGTCATCGTGATGACGTTTTCATGGAACGGGGCGTACGAGCACTTCTCGGCCGGGTGGAAGGGCGGGCGCCTGAAGCCGCCACGGGCGCTCGGCAGGACCATCCCGACTACGACGGTTGAGCCCTTTCTCCGAGGACCACGGGTCGGTCGCGATGGCGAGCGAGCTACCGGCGCGCCATCGCCCGCTGTCTGCGAGGAGGTCGTCGACTGCGACTGGTAGCGCTCGCCGACCACATCGAGGGGGTCGCGGCACTCTCGTTGCACATGAAGCGTGCATGATTCCCGAAGACGATGGCACCACGGAGGACAGTCAGGAGCTACGGCCGTACTCGACGCTTCTCATCGCGTGCGCGATCGCCGCGGGGAAGCTCGGAGCTCGCTTCGTATCGCGCTCGGCGCGCGCCGTGTTCGCCACGACGGGCGCGGCGTCGACCCACCGCGCCGCTCCGCTGGTCCTGCGGGAGGGCCAGTCATGAATCTCGCGTACAGTGCGTCTCACACCGTGGTGGCGGACCGACCTCACGAGGCTCCGCAGATCATGGACGCCGTCAACCGACGAGCCTGGAGCGACCCGTGGACGGTGCGGACGTATCAGCACCTCGAAGGATGGATCGACCGTGGCGAGCGGGCCGCCATGGAGTGCATCCGGGAAGCTTGCGCGGGCTCGCCGATCCTGGACCTGGGCGTCGGAGGCGGAAGAACCGTGCCCATCCTGCGCGCGATCAGCGCCGACTACGTGGGGCTGGACTACACGCCGGAGCTCGTTCGCGCTTGCCAGGCGAAGTACCCGGGGGTTCGCATCCTCTGCGGCGACGCGCGGGACCTGTCCCGGTTCGACGACGCTTCGTTCGGCCTGGTCGTCTTCAGTTACAACGGGATCGACGCTGTCAACGCGCTCGATCGGGCGACGATCCTCCGCGAGGCCCACCGGGTCCTGAGAAGGGGCGGCGTTCTGCTGTTCTCGACGCACAATCGCAATGGACCCGCGTACGAGGAGAGGTTCAGCCTCGGCATCGATCGAACGTCCAATCCGGTGAAGCTCGGGGCACGCGTCGTCGTGGCCCTTCTCCACGCCGGGAGAGCCGCTCGCAACTACGACGGGCTCTCGCGGCTCCGCCACGACGGCGACGGTTACGCCATCCGGAACGGCGCCGAGCTCGATCACGGCGTGCTCGTTCACTACATCTCCGCGGAGGCTCAGCGGAGTCAGCTCGCGAGCGTCGGATTCGGGAGCGATCCGCTCGTCTTCGCGAACCGCGACGGTCGGCTTCTCGCGCCCGGCGAGGACACGCACGACGTGTCGTGGTTTCATCTCGTGGTGCGCAAGTCGTAGGCGTGACGAAGCGCCACGGGGCGTTTGATCAATGCCGTAGACGGCCGTGATGCTCGGGGCGGTCGCGAGCCCGGTGTCCGCGGGTGTTCGCACCGCCGAGCCGGCGTCGCTTCATCTCGCGCGCGTGAACCGTCAGGGCGATCGAGCCCGGCGTGGGCACGCGTTGCGGGCGCCCCAGCGGCCTCATCTCGCCGTGCGAACACTGGTGCACGCGATGCATGGGTGGGGGGTATGAAACCGTTGCAATGGACGGCTCCGCTGGCGATCGCCGTCGTCTGGCTCCTTCCGGCCTGTCAGCACTCGGATCGCGCCGAGGTTCAACCACCGGCGACGAACGCCGTCTCGGCAACCGCGGCCGAGCCAGATACTTCGCCGATCGGTGCGACGAACATGCAGGGGACGCGCGACGACCAGACGTCCGTCGAGCGCATGGTGGCGGCGCGGTGCACCCACGAGCAGTCCTGCGGCAACGTCGGCGTGGGCCAGCGCTATGGCGCGGCCGACGTGTGCGTCGAGCACATGCGCGGCAGCATCCTGGACGACCTCGGCGCGACCAACTGCACCTATGGAATCGATCACATCGCCCTCGAGGACTGCCTCTCGGCGATCGATGCCGAGGGCTGCGCGGACGGGGTGGCGACGACGCACCGCGCGCGCAAGTGCCGCGCCGACGTCCTCTGCGTGCGATGAGCGCGCCGGTGGACGAGGTCCGGGCGAGGCCGGCGGCGATGCACATTCCGTCCTTGGACGGGCTGCGCGCGGTGTCTTTCCTCGTCGTCTTCGGCGCGCACGCAGGGTTGGCGGATCTCGTCCCCGGCGGGTTCGGGGTGACGGTGTTCTTCTTCCTCAGCGGGTACCTCATCACCACGCTGATGCGGATGGAATGGGAGTCCACGGGGACGGTGAATCTGAAGCAGTTCTACCTGCGGCGGGTCTTCCGCATCCTGCCCCCGTTTTATCTGACCCTCGCGCTCGCAATGGTAGCCGCGACGACCGGGATGATCCCCGGCGGGTTCTCGTCGTCGGCGGTGGCGGCCCAGTCGCTGTTCGCCGCGAACTACTGGACGATCGCGCATGGCTACTCGGGCCTACCCGACGGCACCGGCGTGTACTGGTCGCTCGCGGTGGAGGAGCATTTCTACCTGTTCTTTCCGCTCGTTTTCATGGGTCTTCGCAAGTGGGTGACGGTCCCGAGCCGGCAAGCGGTGGTTCTCTACGCGGCGTGCGCCGCGGTTCTCCTCTGGCGCCTCGTCCTCGTTTACGGCCTTCATGCCGCCCCGGACCGCACGTACCTCGCGACCGACACGCGCGTCGATTCGATTCTCTTCGGTTGTGCGCTGGCGGTGTACCGAAACCCCGTGATGGACAGGCCGTCGCCACTGCCGACGCGGTGGTGGAAGTGGGGGCTTCTACCGGCCGCAGGGTCGCTCTTGCTGTTCACCTTCCTCTATCGGGGACCGGCATTCCGCGAGACCCTGCGGTACAGCCTGCAAGGTGTCGCCCTGACGCCGCTCTTCGTGACGGCGACCCGGTTCCCGCGCTGGCTCGTCTACCGCCCGCTGAACGCGCGCCTCGCGAGCTTCCTCGGCGTCCTGTCGTACTCGCTGTACCTCGTGCACCACGTGGTCCTTGCCGCCGTCCAGGCACACGTGGCGCTTCACCCCGTCGCTCAGGCGGCCCTCGCGCTCGCGATCGCCATCGGGCTGGCCTGGGGCATCTACCACGTGGTCGAGAAGCCTTGCGCCGCACTGCGGAAGCGGCTGTCCCGCACCTCGGCGCTCACGGAGGTCGCTCCGACGACGGTGACCCGGGTGACCCAACCGACGCTCAACCCGTCCTGACGATGAAGGCGCAAGGGCAAGCAAGAACGCCTCGACGAGGCGGAGGCGCTCTGCCGGTACCGGCGCTTCGAGCAGGATCCGAAAAAAAGAAGCCGGGACGTGATCCGTTCGGCCCGGTCGCTCCCACACCTTACCGTGTGACGAACCGAGCACGACCGACCCTGGCACGGCATGCGGCCGCAGGACCCACGACGGACGCCGCCGACGGCGCCCCGGAGGGGCCGTCGACCCGCGCGAGACTCCTCGCCCGGATCCTCTGGAACGATTCCCTGACGCTGGCCGAGCGCAGGAGCCTCGGCCCCTCGGTCACCCGGGAGGAGCTCGCGGTGACCATCGAGCAAGTGCTCGCCACGTCGCAGGTTTTCCCGCCCAGGGCGCACGGGCGCACGCAGGTCCGAATCTCCGGGACTGGAGTCTACCTCGTGCGCAGCCGAATGAATCGACGGCGCACCCTCGAGCTTTGTACGAGCGTCCGGGATGCCGTGGAGCGCTTCCTCGACATCGAGATCGGTCCGAGTTGTGGCGGGATGCCGGTGCGGGGCAGGCGCACGGTGCCTCCGACGCCCGACGGGGACCACGTCCTCCGCGAGTGAGCGCACCGGCCTCGCCCTGGGCGCGTCGTCAAATCAGCGCGATCTCGAGCAGCCCTTGGGCCAGCGCGAACTCGACCGCCTCGAACACCGTGTCGCCGACATCGGCCATCGTCAGACCGGCGCCGCCGACGAAGGCTTCCATCCCGGCGCCCGCCCGATCGGCCTCGTGGATGGCGGTCACGAGACGCGCCGAGCCCACGCTCATCTGCAGCGGCCCGCTGAGGCTCCCAGGGGCGAAGGTCACGTCGACCTGCTCCCCCCGCTCCACGAGGCTCACGCCGTTGGGGACGCGAAGGCGAGCGTCCTCGATGGCCCGTCGGCCCCTGGCCACGAGATCGCGTGCCTCGATGCGACCGTCGAGCTGCGCGCGTGAAAGCCACGTCTTCGCCGCGGCCCGCCCCGGAACCGAGGCGGTCCACCCCAGCGGCGTCCCCTCGGGATCACGCCTCACGACGGTGAAGGTCGGCCGGAGAGCGCGGATCTTGGTCCGCTCGAAGTGCTCCCGCCGCCGGATCGCGGCGCGCTCGCACTCGTCGTCGCGAAGCGGGTGGCCGATGGTCGCGTATGCCGTGCAGTGCTCCTCGACGTTCGCGTCCTCCCACTCCACGAGGAATACGCTCCGATCGGCGAGCGGGCCCACCGCCTCGCGCACCCGAGTCTCCAGCGACGGATCGCCCTCCACGATGGGCCACTCCACGTAGAGGATCGCGAGCCCTCCCGGCGTGAGGTGATCGCCGAGCTCTCGCAGCATGCGCACCGGCAGCTCGTCGCCGCGAGCGCCACCGAAGAGGAACGTCGTCGCCGGGGCGTCGTCGTCCCTCGACACGAAGGGAGGCTGGGCGATGACGAGGTCGAACGACTCGCCCGCGACGGGGGCGTACATGTCGCCGACGCGGCACTCGACGTTGGTGATGGCGTTGAGCCAGCAGTTGATGTGGACGAAGGCCGCGGCGCGGGGACTGACGTCGGTGGCCACCACCTGGTCACATGACCCCGCGAGCCACAGCGCGAGCGTGCCGGCGCCGCAGCCCACATCGAGCGCGCGCGCCACGCGGATCTGCGGAAGGCTGGCGAGGGCGAGGCCGCGCGTGCTCGTCCCGGGACCCATGACGGCATCACCGCCGTCGTTCACGTCGTCACTGAGGATGAAGAGGGGCCCGGCGAGGCGCATCAGGTAGGGAGACACGATGCGCCCGTCTGCCGTCTCCATCAGCACGCCCGCGGCGAGCAGCTTCTCGAGCGGGAGCCCCTCGCCGAGAGCGGCGCGCGCCTCCTCCGGGCTGACCGCGTCCCAGTACATGAAAATGCGCATCGCGAGGACGACGGGTTCGCTCGAACGCCGCAGGTGCCACTTGACCATCGGCGAGTGCCGCGGCCGGTCTCCCATCGCCGCGAAGCGCTCGTACGGACGGGACACCTCGCGGTTCAGGCCGATGGCGCGCAGGCGACCCCCGACCGCCCTCCAGCCTTCCGCCCCGAACGAAAGACAAGCTTCGATGTCCGCGAGCGTCATGGTGCCTCCCGATCCCGCGCGGAGGCTACCGTCCACGTACTCGCCGAGCAACTCCGTCGGGTCCTCCGCGCGGGCTCGCCGTGGCGCGCGCGGGGCGCCCCCGCACCTCGCCTCAGCGCGGGGCGAGGAGCGCTCGCCCGAAGAACCCGACGAGACGTGCATCGAGCTCGCGCGGGGCGACGCGGTCGTAGTCGCCATGCGCCGCGCCCTTCACGATCCACAGCTCCTTGGGCTCGGACGCGACAGCATAGAGCTGCGACGACATCGCCGGCGGGACGGTCGGATCCCCGTCTCCCGTCACGAAGAGGATCGAGCGGGGCGCGAACGTGGGTACCCTCGCGACGGGATGCGGGAACGTGATGCCCGCCCACTCCGCGGCCCAGAGGGCCGGGTACCCCGTGAGCGGGCCCCGACCGCGGAAGTGCACGATGTACTCGTCGGCGTTCGTGTAGCACCCGGCGAGGACCACCCCCTGGAGGCGCGCATCGCGGGCCGCCGCCTCGGCGAGGAACGCGGCGCCCGAGGAGAAGCCGAGGCCACCGAGCCGACCCGCCTCGATCCCCGGCTGCGCGGCCAGCGCGTCGACCGCGGCGCGCAAGAAGGCCAGCTCGTCGCCGCTGTACTTCGCGCCGCCGCTCTCGCCGGTGCCCGGCCGGTCGAACACGAGGACGCCGTAGCCCGCGCCGGCGAGGATGTCGGCCTCCGGCAGGAGCTGCGTGCGGTCCGCGTCCGAGCCGTCCACGAGCACGACGCCGGCGCCGTTGGTCGACGCTCGCAGCCAGCCGCGCAGCGCGAGCCCGTTCGCCGTGTGGAGCTCGACGTCCCGCGCCGAGTCGACGAAGGGGTCGTGCATCGGGCGAGGCACCGCGTGGGGCGTCGGCTCGTACGACGCGAGCTGGGCCTGGGCAGCGTGCCCCGCCTTGAAGGCGCACCCGAGCACCAGGGCCATCGCGATCGCACCGCTCCAGCGGAGGGGCGTCATCCTCGGCACACGCAGCTTCATCGACGATGCCGGAACGCATACCGCGGCGACGGGGCCTCAGCGAGCTCGCCGCCCCAGCACCACGGTGACACCCGCCCGCGCCGCGGCTCGCAGCCTTGCGTCGAGGCGACGCGATGGTAGGTTGCCCGTGCGATCTTCGAGCTCGCGGCGTCGGAGCTCGGAGTGAAGGGGTACTTTCACCGTCGCGTCATCCGCTCCGGCCCGCACACCCGGATGATCTTTCGCGAGCTCCCTCCGGACCGGACGATCGAAGAAGACGACATCGTCTCGCTCGACCTCGGCGTCGTCTTCGGCGAGCTCGAGGCCGACTTCGGACGCACCTACGTGCTGGGGGGTGATCCCGAGAGGGTGCGGCTCGCCCGCGATCAGGCCGTGATTTTTCGCGAATGCCAGACGCTCTACTTCGAAGAGCTGCTCGAGGGGCCGACGAGCGCGCCCGCAGTGGGCGGATGGGCGGCACTACCCGCCGGAGCGTAGCGGGGTCCAGCGCGCGCGCCGGCGGGCGAGGCGCTCGTCCATCGACTCTGCGTCGAAGTCGGCCGTGTGCAGAGGCAGCGCGAGGAAGTCGGCGCGAGCGTCGAGCGCATTGACGTTGACGATGCCGAGTCGGGCCTCGGGCATGACGACGGCCACGAAGACGCCACATACCTCGCAGAAGAGAAAGTCCGCCGTGCGCGTGCCGAAGCGGTACCGACGCACGCGGTCCGCCTCGCGGAATGCGAGGTGGAGCTCTCCGCCGGGGTCCGAGGTGTAGCGGGCATGCTGCTTCACGCAGAAGGAGCACGTATCGGTGCGCAGGCCGAGCCGGGGCGGCGTGAGGTTGCTGTCGAGGCGGACGCGGATCCCGCCGCAATGGCAGCCACCGGGGTAGAAATGGAGGCGGGGCATGGTGTGTCGGTAGGGCCGGGAGGGGTGGAAGACGTAGCGGACGCCAGTGACCCGTTCGCGCGGAGGTGCTGCTACGCTTCGAACGTGTCCGCGAAGGACGAGAAGAGCAAGCTGAAGAAGACCCAGGCGCTGTCGCCCGACGAAGCCAACAAGGCGCGGGAGAGGCTCCGGGAGGCGATCGCGAAAGCGGCCGCCGCGGCTCCTCCGCCCCAGCCTCCGTCCGCGCCCCGTCCGGAAGCGCCTCCGCCTCGGGCCGGGTCGCCGATCTCTCCGTTCGATGCGGCCCCGGCGCCACCGAAGACGCAGCAGGTCGACCCGGAGGAGGCCCGCAAGGCATTCGAGCAAGTCGCCCGGGCCCGCGCGGCCGCCCTCGCGGCCGCCGTCGGCAAGACGGCGGTCATGTCGCCCGAGGAGGCAAGGAACGCGCGCTCACTCGCCCGGTCGACGACGGGCGACTCTCCGTCGAAGCTTGGCCGCAAGCCGAAGCCCGACCCGCCTTCGAAGATCCGTACCGACTCGCCCTCGAAGATCGGGCGCAAGCCGCCCGCCGCGAAGGACGCGCTGGCGAGGACGCTCCCCCTCCCGGGGGCTCCGCGGCGGCGTGACACGGCCAGGCCGGTGGCCGGACCGCCGATCTCGCCGTTCGCGGCCAAGACGCAGGAGCTCGGCGCGGAGGACGCTCGCAAGGCCCTCGAGCAGGTCGAGAAGGCTCGCGCCGCCGCCGCGCCCCCTGCGCTCGTGGCGAAGACCCTGGTCATCTCCCGGGAGGACGCGAAGCGCGCACGCGAGGTCGTCTCGGCGAAGGCGGGCGAGGGGCCCTCGAAGATCGCGCGACGGCCGCCGAAGACGGCGGAGGCGCCGTCGAAGCTCCGTCGCGAGTCTCCGTCCAAGATTGGACGGACACCGGTCGGGAAGTCGCCGAGGCCGGCGCCCGCGCCGGTCCCCGCGCCGCTGGCGCTGGCGGAGCCGTTGATGCGCGGCGCCATCCTTCATGGCGCACGCCTCGTGAGAGCCGACATGCGGGGCGCGGACCTGAGGGGCGCCGACTTCGGGGAGGCGGATCTCGCGCACGCCGATCTGTCGCTCGCCCGGCTGGACGACGCCGACCTGTCCTTCGCCAACCTCTACAAGACCAAGCTCGAGGGTGCGGAGATGCGTGGTTGCAACCGAGCCGGCACCCGCAAGGTCAATCCTGACCGCGGTTAGCGCTTGACACACCGCACCCGCGGCACGGACTCTTGGGAGCGTCGCCATGCCTCGCACCGAGCATCCGAACCTCGGGCGCGCGAAGCGGCGGGGAGACGATGCCGAAGGGCCCGTGCGGCTCCGCAGCCTGCAGGGCAAGCCGACGCCGCCGAGCCTCGCGGCCGACCTCCGCCGCCTGTCGCGCCTCCCGGAGGCGGCGCGCGCGACGCTGTGGTCCGTTCTCGGGCCCTGCCTGGCCGAGCCGCTCCCCGCGCAGACCGAGGGCCTGCTCGACGCTTTCTGCCGCGCTCACCGCCTCCAGCGGGACGACCTCGCCGGAGCGGTCAAGGCTTGCCGCTTTCTCCTCCGCGAAGCCGCCGGCGCCAACGTGGCACGCGCCACCTTCGTCCAGGATCTGCGCGCGCTCGGCGGCGACGACGAGGCGGTCGAGCAGTTCTTCCTCGCCGGGTACGACGCCGCGTGCAAGCTCCTTCGCCAGGAGATCCTCCAGGGCACGCTCGCCGACCACGGAAAGCTCCTCGTCGGCGCGGACTGGCGGCTCGACTCGGTCGAGGCCTCGAGCCGCGGGTCGAAGATGCGCGTGCCGGTCGCGCTTCTGACCCTGCGCTTCCGCGACGGCGAAAAGACCGGGCGCATCACGTTGCAGGTGCTCCCCGAAACGCTTCGCGAGCTGAGAGAGACGCTGTCCCAGATCGCCCCTTGAGAGGCAAGCCACCGGCTCCAGGAGATCGACCATGCCCCACCGCCGAGACCGCGACCGGAAGCGCGACAAGCGCCGTGCCCTCCTGGCTGAAGCCGAAGGCTATCTTTCCGCCGACTCGCCCGCGGCCGCCGGCAAGTACTTTCAGGTCTTCGTGCCCAGTTGGGGGGAGGACGGGGCGAACGTGCCGCTGTCGTCCTTCCTCCGGCTCGGTAACACCACCGACGGCGCCCCCACGACCAAGTTCCAGACGGAGCTGGTCGCGCAGTTCACAGGCTTCTTCGACGATCCGCGGCAGCGGGCCGACGGCACGACCGGCGCCGCGGTCCAGACGCTCCCCGGGGTCACCGGGGCGGGGTCCGACGGGCTCGGCGCCGCCGGCGTCGACGACGGCGGGCTGAGCGTCACCCAGCGCGCGACGGAGACGGACGCCCTGCAGTCCAAGGGCGGGTGGATGGACCACTCGGACGGAAACCGCATCACCACCACCCAGGGCGACAAGGTCGAGGTCATCCGCGGCAACTACCAGCTCATCGTACTCGGCCGGCAGGACAGCGTCGGGAACGGAGCCCTCCTCGACATGTCCGGCGGCCTGGCGCAGCCGAACGACGCGACGCCGGCGAACCTCATGCGCCTCGAGTGGGTGCGCAATTACGACGGGACGTGGCGCAGCGTCGAGGAGTGCCAGAAGGGTGACGTCCACAACGTCATCCACGGGGACGTATTCGAGGAGCAGTACGGGCAGAGCATCACGTCGATCACGGGCTCGGAGCATCAGCCGGTGCTCTGCAACCCGGAGACGTACGACCCGAACCCGGCGGACGCGGACGGGACGGCCGCTCCCGCCGTGATCACCGAAAACAACGACCTCTTCGATCCCCAGTCGCCCGCGTACCTCGGGCCGACGGCGCAGAGCCCGACGAACGTCATCGAGACGAAGATGAACCCGGTCATCCTCGAGCGGACGTGGGCCGAGAGCATCAGCAGTTACACGGGCTCGAGCACCACCCGGATCCCGAAGATCCACGAGGAGACCTGGGCCAAGGACATCACCGAGGTCACCAACTGCTCCGGGACCATCAACTCGACCACCACGGCGGGCGTCGTCGAGGAGGTGACCGAGGTCGGGTCGATCAACGAGGTGACGACGGTCGGCGCGAAGATCGAGGTCACGCTCGCGGCCCTGCAGCTCGATCTCGAGATCGGCGGCAAGATCGACCTGCATTTCGGCCCGAAGTTCTCGGCGGAGGGGCCCGAGAAGCTCCACTTCTCGATCGAAGAAAACAAGATCATGTCGGCCAGCACGAAGGCGACGCTCGAGGAGCAGAAGCTCACCGCGATCCAAACGCGCCTCACCGAAGCCGAGACGAACATCACCGCCACGAACACCCGGATCGACGAGGAGAGCACCAAGCTCTCGACCCTCACGACCGAGTGCACCGACGCCTTCACCGTCCTCTCGGAAGCCGTGAACCTCTAGCCTTTGCGGCCGGACTCGCTTTGAAGGTCAAGAACCTCACCCCCTTTCCGTTCGGGACCAAGGTCACCTCCCGGCGCCCTCCGCGCCCCGAGATGACCTTGATCCTGCGGGCCTGCTACGTCCTCGCGCCGGGCAAGCCGCTCGTCCTGCCAGCCGGGCAGTCGCAAGTGGCTCAGGGCCCCATGAGCGCCGCTGGGTATTCGGACGAGGACGTCGAGCGGACCGGCGAATGCCTCTACCCGGGGGACTTCGCCGACTGGAAACCGAACGCGGAGGTGATGCTCCGGGGCACCTGCCACACGCCCTCCGCCAAGCCACTCGACGTCTGCCCGGTGCGCTTCACCGTGGGCGCGTGGTCGAAGACGCTGCGCGTCGTGGGCCGCCGCATGTGGACCGACGACGCGCGCGACGCGCGCATGAGCAAGCCCGTGCCCTTCACGAAGATGCCCGTCGACTACGCCCACGCGTTCGGCGGGGCCGGCTACGCCGCGAATCCCGCCGGCATGGGCGCCTCGGAGCGCGAGCTGCCCAACGTCGAGCATGCCGGCAAGGTGATCGAGAAACGGCGCGACGACCCGGGGCCCGCGGGCTTCGGTCCCCTGAACCCCGCGTGGCCGCAGCGCGCCCCCAAGGTCGGCAAGAAGTACGACGCCCGGTGGAAGAAGGAGCGCTCCCCCTACTACGCCGAAGACTTCGACTGGACCTACTTCAATGCCGCGCCCGCCGATCAGCAGCTCGAGGGCTACCTGAAAGGCAACGAGAGGGTGGTCTTCCAGAACCTGCACCCCGATGCGGGGGTCTTCGAGACGACGCTGCCGGGCCTCCGCATCCGTGCCTTCGTGAAGGACGTCGAGAAGCACTTCCGCGAGGTGCCCATGCACCTCGACACGCTCTTCGCCGACCTCGACGCCGGCAAGCTCTACCTCACGTGGCGCGGGCTCGACGCGGTCCAGACCGACGACATGAAGGACGTGCTCTGGGCGCTGGTGGCGTCGGAGACGCTCGCGGAGGACCCGCTGCCCGAGGCGCACTACCGGGAGCGCCTCGCCGCGTTCGAGGCCGATCCTCGCGGGATCCAGGAGAAGTTCCCGGCCGCGCTGCTCGGCCAGCGCGAGGAGATGAAGCTCCGCAAGCGGGCGAGGGAGGAGGGGCGCCCGGTGGCGTTCTACGACGCCCCGCCGCCCGATCCGATGACGGCGAACCTTCGTACGGTGCTCGACGGGCTCCCGGTCACCCTGCCGGACGCAAGAGCGATGGAGCAGAAGGTCGCCGACGCGGTGGCGAGCGCGATCGCGAAGGCCCCGCCGCAGGTCGACATGAAGGCGCAAATCGCCAAGGCCGCGAACGACGCGGCGATCGCGATCGCGAAGCCGAGGGTCGCTGGGTTCTCGCTGCGCCCGGGTGGACCGCCGCCCTCCTGGGCGACCGAGAACCTGCAGAAGGCGGTCGACCAGCTCGGGCAAGCGAAGAAGATGCTCGCGGGGACACGCTTCCCCGCGGCGACCCAGAGGCGGCTCGACGAGGAGATCGCGAAGCTCGACGACGAGGTCGAGGCCATCAAGAGGAAGCGCTTCTTCCAGCGTGTCCTCGACCGGCCGGCCCCTCGAGAGCCCGGGCCGGGCAAGGACCTCCGTGGGCAGGACTACGCGGGCCGGGATCTGCGCGGGAGAGATCTGCGCGGCGCGAACCTCGGCGACGCGAACCTCGCGGGCGCCAACCTCGCGGGTGCGAAGCTCGAAGGCGCGAAGCTCGAGGCGGCCGTGCTCTGCGGCGCGGACCTCACGGAGGCCGACCTCACGGGCGCCGACCTCACGCTCGCCAACCTGACCGCGGCCCACGCCGCGAGGGCGGTCTTCCGCGACGCGAAGCTCACGCGCGCGTTCCTCCAGAAGGCCGACCTCGCCGGCGCCGTCCTCCGCGGGGCCCGGGGCGATTTCGTCTTCTTCCCCGACGCCGACCTCGCGGGCGTCGACTGCCGCGGGGTGTCGCTCGTGCGAGCCTTCGGCAAGGGAGCCAAGCTGGCGGGCGCCGACTTCTCGGATGCGTCGCTCGTGCGGTGCCTCCTGCTCGAGGTCTCGGCGGCCGGGGTCAAGATGCCGCGCGCGGTGCTCACGCGCACGAGCTTCGCCAAGGGCGACCTCACCGGCGCGAGCTTCGCCGGAGCGTGTGGCGAGCGCACCGTCTGGCTGAAGGCGACGCTGCACGACGCCGACTTCGGGCACGCCAACCTTCCGAAGGCGCAGTGGATGGAGGCCTCGGCGCGTGGCGCGCGCTTCCGGCGCGCCGTCCTCAAGGAGTGGCGCTGCTACCGAACGTCGTTCGAGCAGGCCGACTTCACCGAGTGTCAGCTCTTCGGCATCGAGCTCACCAAGTGCGCGCTCGCCGGCGCGCGATTCACCGGCGCATGCCTCTACGGCGCCAAGTTCCGCCAGGCCACCGGCGGGGGCGTCGACTTCTCCCGCGCGAACATGACGCGCGCCCTGCTCGAGGACGCATGACTCCCGACGAGCTCGAAGCCGCCGTCCGCGCCAGACGCTCGCTCGCCGGGCAAACTCTGCTGGGCCTCGACCTGCGCGGACGCAACCTCGCGGGGGCGGACCTCGCCGGAGTGAAGATCATCGGCCTGCGCGCGAGCGGCGCCAACCTCGAAGGGTGCAGCCTGAGAGACGCGGTCCTCGTCACGGCCGATCTGGGCGGGGCCAGGCTCGTGAACGCCGACCTCACCGGGGCGAAGCTGGCGCAGGCCAACCTCGTGG